>DAOWAQ010000332.1 GCA_030634505.1 Calditrichia bacterium | reverse complement strand
TGGATGTCGGCACACGCCGGGTGATCGGTTGGTCGTTACGGGAGACCTTGGCGACGGAGTTGGTGACCTCTGCTTTGGCGATGGCCCTGGGAACGAGAGCGGTCAACGCCGGAGTGATTTGGCACTCGGATCGGGGGTCACAGTACGGAGCTGGGAAGGTCCAGGCGATGATCGCGCGCTACCAGTTGCGCGGGAGTATGAGTCGAAAAGGTAACTGTTGGGATAATGCACCGGTGGAATCATTCTTTAGTCGATTTAAAGTAGAATGCATTTATGCCAGTCAGTTTAAATCAATTAATCAAGCAAAAGATGTAATTTTTGAGTATATTGAGATATTTTACAACCGAAAACGTAGACATTCAGCATTAGGTTATGTTAGCCCTATGCAATTTGAACAGTTAGATTCTTAATTAAACTGTCTACTTTTTTTGGGTAACACCACTCCACAAAGCTGTGTTAAAGTTTGGGCAGATTCATGCATTAAATCACTCACATAGGCTTTCATACTGTTTGCTTCAACAGCCGACGAAGCTAAATTATTTTTAATGCTGCTGTATTCAACACCTCTCAAACACAAAGCTGAGCAAATTGTAAAAGCACTTTGTATTCTCGAAATCTGATGTTGAACCTGATCTAAATCTATTAATGCCCTTCCTCCTACAATTCGAGTAGAGCAATGCTTTAAAGCTTCATCTAATATCCTGCGAATGAACCCAATCCCCATTCCCGGAAATTGAAAACGACTCCTGTGCAATAAATCCATAATTAATTTCAGCCCTGTCGATTCAGGCACGAGTTTAAATTGCTCAGGTACCTTAATATCAACAATATTTTTTCCGTAAGGAATGAGGTATAGGCCCAAATTGTTGTAATACTCTTCAACTTGAATTCGCTGATTTGGTTGGTGAACATCGCAAATAAAAAAATCGATATCTCTTCCTAATTTTCCATTTTCACATTTTTTACGAGAAGTCATTAACCAGTAGTCGGCCATTCCGGTCAGCCCTTGCCAATGTTTGATTCCTTTTATATGATAATTTGAACCCATCTTAACATTGGAAGTTTGCATATTTAAAGCATCGCTTCCATGATCAGGTTCTGTAATCATCAGACCACCCATATTTTGTTGAGTTAAGAATCTATCAAAAATTCCTTTCTTCACTGTCTCTTGTGCATATTTTGCGACAGGTTCTAAAAATAAACCAAAGTTAATTCCAAATGTTAAAGACAATGGAAGCGATTCATACGAAGCAGCATCTACCATTCCTAATATTTCTTTTACATTAACTCCTCGTCCACCATATTCTTTAGGGATTGCTACAGATAATGGTATATTTGCCATAATTTCCTTTAAAACTGATGCTGGAAATCCTCTATTCTGGGTGAGTTTTTCGATGTTGTCTTTTTTGTGAAAAACATTTTTTAGTGTTTTTTTAAAAGAACTTAAAAATTCGGTAAAAGAAACCTGCGCTGCTGTGTCGGAAGTAATCATATATACAAATTTTTAATTAATACAATTTTGAATTGGAAACATTCTATCACCTTGAATGCAGGATATGCTACAAAATGTCCTCATACTCACAAAATTTTGTTTAACAGGAATATTAATATTATTTTAACTTCTTTTTGACTGAGATGAATTGGCTTAAAATGTAATTATGATAAGAATTATTTCCGAATACATCTATATTGAATATATACATTACAATTGTTCGGTCATTTTTCCAATATTAATTTTTTCGGCTTTTGTGAAATTTATTTCTCTTACAAATTCCATTTCAGCCCACAAATATTTATGACCTTTCAATCCACTCATTCTTCTCATTCTTCTATTCAGTCGACTAGTTTCGATTTTAGATGCTTTTCTTCTTTCACCAAGTTCTCCATATAATTTGATTGCCGGAAAATCTGGAAATTTTTCTTTGAACAATGATTTCATCCAAAACCATTTGCTACTGTTAACACCTAATACACAAATCTTGTTATTCGATTTAGAATGATTGGGTAATTTGGTTGGAAATTTCTCAAAATAGAACCCGGTTTGATCATTGTTTAGGAATAACGAACCAATGGGCGTTGTTGTTGGATTGTTATCAGAATCCACAGATGCGATGGATACGTGAAGACTTGAACTAAAACTTTTACTGAAATGTATTTTAATATCTGACCAGTTTGATTTTATATTCATTATAATTGATCCTATTTTGTCTCTTCCCTGCCATCCGTATGTTTGGCAAATTTCCCTTTATATCGTGGATGAACCTGATCGGGTCGCTTCCAGGGCCAACCGCCAAATTGAGTCTGTCTAAAGTCACTTATAGCTTGCTTGATTTCTTCCTGTGTATTCATTACAAACGGACCATATTGCGCAACCGGGTCATTTATAGGTCTTCCCTGGAGCAAAAGCAGATGACTTTCTTCATGTCCGTTTTCAAGAACTACTTCCTGATTTGCATGAAGTTCAATAGAATTATATGGAGAAATATCCTGACCGGCAACTTTTAACGAATATCCCTTAAAGAAATACAATGTCCGGTTAACTTGCTCTGTGGCTTTAGGTAGATGCCAATGCGCATCGGCTTCCATTTTAATTCTCCAAATGGCAATTTCATTGCTGGGATTTGCTGCCCAGGAATCGGGTGATGGTGATGGTGCCTTTTTATCTTCAATATTTCCTGCAACTATAATTACTTCTGTGGATTTTCCATCTTCATCTTTTGTAACTAATTTTGGAATAGTGTCGCCCCACAGCATAGCAAAATAAGGTTTTACAAACTTATTTTCTTTTGGAAGATTCAGCCATATTTGGAACAATTCCAGTGGATTTTCCTTTTCTTTGTTTAACAGAGGAAACATTTCAGAATGTTGTAATCCTTTGCCAGCTGTCATCCATTGCACATCGCCGTTTCCATAGCGCCCTGCAGCGCCAAGAGAATCAGCATGGTCAACCAATCCTTTTAGTACAACCGTCACTGTTTCAAATCCGCGATGTGGGTGCACCGGAAAACCGGGAATAGTATCGCCATGATACATCCGCCAGCCATCTTTAATGGTAAAATCATTACCGATATTTCGACCTTCCAAAGAAGCTGCCGGCCCCATATTTTCATTAGCAACCGGATAAGCATCCAGATGGTGAACACAAAATAAAAATGGATCGCTGGTTTCCCAGGGAAATCCAAGTGGCTTTATCTTAATTATTGAGCTATTATTCATATTAGTTCCTTCACCTCACTATACCTAAAACAATCAGTCGTATGGTCGTTCACCATTCCAGTTGCTTGCATGAATGCATAACAAATAGTTGAACCTATAAATTTAAATCCCCGTTTTTTTAGTTCTTTGCTCATTTCATCTGAGATTTCTGTATTTGCAGGTATAT
>DAOWAQ010000184.1 GCA_030634505.1 Calditrichia bacterium | reverse complement strand
TAATATCTATATCCATTTTATCCGCAGAAAGATTTATATCATTTTTTTCATGATATTCATTCCAGATATTTTTACATTCTTTATTAATGCGAAACAGATTTCTTGCAGCGTATTCAAAATACCTTTTTTCTCCATTTATCATTTTAAATTCCAGGGATTTTTCTTCTTCCCATTTTTGTAGATCAAGTAATTTTATATCGGATATATATTTTAGAATGTATTCAAATACTTCTTTTTCAGTTTTATTAAAATCTTTTTTTATTCTATCCATTCTATCAATTTCAAACTCAAGTTGTCTCTGCGTTTCTGAAGTCAATGTTGTGTCCATAATTAATATCTCTTTTATTAATTCTTTAGCTTTCGCAAATTCACCTTTATCAATTAGATTTAAATAGCTTTCATCATCCATTTTATTACATGAAAACATTAGGATAATTATCAGAATTCCAATAATACTATTTTTATTAATAATTAACTTCAGCATGATTTCATCCTTATAAATATATAAATAATGCCAATTAGAATTTGGTAAAGATAACAATCTTATCTAAATAAGTAAATAAAAATCAAGGTATAGAATACAAACAAGGAAAGTTAAAATGATTATATTGAAGATTTTAAAATTATTGCATATCGATTAATTTGTTCTTTGCTTTATTTCTGCAAAATGCATAATTCAAATTGAGAAATGAATTAAAGTTTACAGTTTCTTTAAAAAACGACTCTGCATTTTCGATATCACCTAACTTCTGATATGCAACAGCCAATCGATATAAATTATAAGGATTTTGTAAATTTGATTGTTTTAATTCCTTAATAGCTTTTTCATATTCTTTCATTTCTAAAGATATTCTTCCAAATATTTCATGACTATTTCTTATCTGATTTAAATTATTTGTCCGAATTGCTTCAGTTTTAAATTTTTCTGCTCCTATAAGTGCCGACTTAAATTTCTTTTGTTTAGCATGGACCATTGTCTCACCAAAAAGATAATTAAATCCAGTATTCCTCTTAATCTCATCCGGCAGATTTGAATCTTGTATTATTTTTAATGATTTTGAATAATATTTTAACGCCAAATCATAATTTCCAGATTCAAAATGGATAGCGCCAATAATGACGAGTGAATTAGCCAACGCAGCAAAATCGTTATTTTTTTTAGATACATTAACTAGTTTTTCAATCTCTATTATGGCATTTTCATAGTCATCTTCATCAATAAAAGTTATTGCCCGTGTTGTAAGCGCTCGACCTCTTTCCGCATCATTTCTTGCTCTATTATAATATCGTTCCAATAGCAATCTTGCTTCATCATAGTCAGAAATGTATATAAGATTTGATGCAATCCCTATGTGTGATGCAACAAAATTTGAATCCCGTCTAAGAGCTTTTTCATATTGTTCAATTGATGCCTCGTATTCTCCCATTTTTAAAAGAAGTTCTCCGTAAGAATCATATGGATTAGGATTATCGGGAATAAGTTGAATGTATTTTTTAAATGACTTTTCTGCAGCATCAAATTTTTCCAGATTTCTAAATGCATAACCTAATTGATTATATACAGGAGCAAAATTTTTATTTATTTTGATAAGTTCCTTATAATTCTTAATTGCCTCTTCATATTGCTGTTGCGCAAAATAAATATTTCCAAGGTGATATAAAGCATATTCATCTTCGGGATATTTTTCTACTAGCAATTTGAAGTTGTCTAACTGTTTTTTAAAATCTCTATTTAATCCTGCTTGCATACCAATAATTAACAGTTTTTCACCCTCTGAAACCCGATCGATTAAAGAAACAGCTTTGTTCAGGTATTCAAATATGTCTTTTACATTTGGTTGTGCTAAAGCACATCCAAAATAAGCCAAAGCAAAATTTGGATCTAACTCTATTGCTTTTTCAAAATAAACCAATGCTTTCTGATTTTGTAAATTTTCGGCTAATGTCCTGCCATTTATGTAGTTTTCCCGGGCATCACAAGAAGATGTGGTAATTGGAATCTTACCATCTTCATCTTTGCAGCATCCCCAAAATACTATTGTTAATATTATAATTAAATACAAAACCACATTCTTCATGTTACCCAGATTCATTAATATTCTCCGTCTTTCAAGCAAAATCTTTTAACAAAATTATTCATATGTTTACTTTTACGAAACAATTATTTCTTAGTTTCGCTTTGATTATTTGAAAATTACTGAATTTAAAAGCTATCAATAGCTAAGTTTGTGGATTTAAAAGTTTTTATTATTCCAATAACCTGGGTAATTGTAAATATGCTTTCCAATTTAACCGTTAATCCGGCGAGTCTCAAATCTCCACCGGCATTTCTGACTGTAATCAAACAGCGCATTACAGCTCCTATTCCCATACTGCCCATCCATGTGACATATCGCATATCCATTACTATATTTGTATTTTTCTTCTCAATGTAAGATTTAACAACTTCGTGTAGTTCATCAGTTTCAGGGGGACCTAACAACTTTCCTTTTAAAGAAAGTATGGCAACATTACCCTGCATTCTTTCAATAATTTTCATGAATATTAATCCTTATTTATTCAAAATTTTGATATATGATTGATATGTATTTATGTGAGACAGTGAAATATACGCATTTTATTAAATATGAATAAACTTTATTATTTTTTTATTCACTTCGTTTATATTATTACTTCTACAAAGAAAATATTATCTACAAACTTCTCAATCCTTATATTTATAATATGACCGCTTTTATACCTTAATTTATAACTTGAACTTAAATCTAATTTTTTATCAATTTTAAATTCTACTTTATCAGGATTTTTTTTATTTGGAACACGGGATGGATATCCGCAAAAATCCGGGGAAATGGAAAAATCAAATTTTCCATGGATATATTCATGGGCAATTACATCGCCAATTTTTTCATCGAATTCAGTTAATAATGTAACATTTTCAGAATTGTTCGTCTTCAAAGTATTTAAATTTGTATTATATACGACAGGTTACCATTCCACGTTTTTCGAAATATTGTTGATGATAATCTTCAGCTTTATAATATTCTCGTGCGGGAATAATTTCTGTGACAATCGAATCTTTATACTTATTTTCTTTCTCCAATTCATTAATAGATTCCAGCGCTTTTTCTTTTTGATCTTCATTAAAATAAAATATTACAGACCTGTACTGCGATCCTATGTCAGGTCCCTGTCTATCTAACGTTGTTGGATTGTGGATTAACCAAAATGTATTTACTAATTCTTCATAAGTGATTTTTACAGGATCAAATTCTATTCGCACAACTTCCGTATGACCAGTTGCACCAGAGCAAACATCTTGATATGTTGGATTTTTAGTTGTGCCGCCGGAATAGCCAACGCTTGTATTCAATACACCTTCTTTTTTCCTAAATTCGGCTTCAATTCCCCAAAAACAACCCGCACCAAATATTGCAATTTCCAAATCAAAATCTCCCTGATTATTCCAATTCAACTACATAAAATCTTAACGCTAATATAAATATAATAATTTCATTCGTATGGTGATAAAATAAAAAACCCCACCAAATTGTGGGGTTTAAAAAAATAATATCTTAGAATTATCCCAAATATTGAAGCAATGCTTTACTTCGGGAATTGTGTCGAAGTTTACCGATCGCCTTTTCTTTAATTTGGCGAACTCTCTCTCTAGTCAATCTAAATTTCATTCCGACTTCCTCAAGAGTATGTGCTTTTTCACCATCAAGCCCAAAATATAATTTTAAAATTCTTGACTCTCTTTCGGTAAGCGTTTTGAGAATATGATTGACTTCTTCTCTAAGAGATTCATCCATGACATCGGCGTCTGGTTCAGGGTCATATTGATTTGGTAAAGTATCAACTAACCTGTGTTTTCCATCCGCATGAATTGGTGAGTCCATTGAAATTGATCTCGTTGCTTTGCGAACAGTATAAGAAACTTCTTCAGAATCTATGTCCAGCACCTCGGCAATTTCTTCGCTTGTAGGAGCTCTCTCAAACTCTTGTTCTAATTGACTATATACCTTGCCAATCTTCGTTAAAGTACCCACACGATTCAAAGGCATTCTAATTAACCGGGTTTTTTCAGCAATAGCTTGCAATATGGATTGTTTAATCCACCAAACAGCATAAGAAATAAACTTAAAACCACGAGTTTCGTCGAAGCGATACGCTGCTTTAATCAAACCCAAATTTCCTTCATTTATCAAATCTTCTAATGAAAGTCCATGGTTTTGGTAAGATTTAGCAACACTAACAACAAAACGCAAATTGGCATTTACAAGTTTCTTCAAAGCATCATGATCATTTTGTTGAATGCGACGAGCAAGATATACTTCTTCATCGGGAGTTAACAACTCCACTTCGCCGATATCTTTAAAATAATTTTCCAGTGACTGCTTTTTGCCAATTATTTCATCTGCCACTTACATCTCTCCGTTCTAATATCACATAAATAGTTGCATAAAATATACTTACTTTGGAACGTGAATGTTCCGGGATTGAAAATTAAAACACTCAAATATTTTTATAAATTCCTGTAACTTGCAGAAACTGTAATATTTACAAAATTATTGGTAATCAATCAAGAACAATGTTTATTATTTTGAAAAAACAATAAATTAATTTTCATATTAAATAACAATAAAATGAAAAAAGGTGTGATTAACACCTTTGATTTATAATCTAAGCTTCCTGTAAAGCCGGTTTTACCTTAAGCACTTCATCAATAATTTTTACAAATTGTCCTTTAGGGAGTGCACCGGCAGCCATTTGCGGTTTATCATCTTTCGGAAT
>DAOWAQ010000211.1 GCA_030634505.1 Calditrichia bacterium | reverse complement strand
TATGAAATTTTATTTTTAGTGCCATATATATTTTATTTCATAACCGCATTTCTGGGAATCAAACTAAATCAAACCCGTATATTTTTCACATCATTGCTATGGGTAAATATATATTATTTGATAAATAATTCTTATTTGCCCTACATCGATTTCGATTTTAATCAAATACAATTGCTTAAACTTTTATCCCTTTTCATATTTTTAACAATTGTTTTACTATATGTTTTTAAAGAAAAATATATTTTGGGATTGTATGGTTTGGTACGCTTTCTATTCGTTTTTGCTCCCATCGTTTTGGCTGTTTACCTGGCAAAAGATATTACACCGGGAATGTATCCTTATTTAATGGAACATCCGCTTTTTGATTATGATTTTTGGTTTTTGCCGGATTTGGTTTTAATAGTTTTGATTGGATTAATCACACTTTTTATTTTACAAAAAGATAAATCAATTCATCATTTTAAATATGCGATTTATGTAAATCTTTTACCACTGCTACTTTCTTTGAATTTCACAGTGGGTGAAGGAAAGATTTATATTGAAACTGGAATATTTAATTTATTTTCATTTTCTATAATGGGAGTGGTGTTTTTATACGCTCTGTATAGAATGTACTGGGAAAAAGTATACATTGACGAATTGACCGGCATCCCCAATAGGAGAGCATTTGATGAATATCTAAAAAAATTAGGCAGAAAATACACCATCGCTATGATCGATATTGATCACTTTAAAAAGTTTAATGATAAATACGGGCATACGGAAGGGGACAATGTATTAAGATTTGTAGCAAAACATATTGCCGACGAAGCGGACGGTCCGGCTTTCAGATATGGCGGCGAAGAATTTTCTGTGATTTATAAAGGCGCCCAAACCAAACATGTATTAAAAGTTTTGGATATTATGAGGGATAACCTGGCGTCCAAAATATTCTATCTGCGAATATCGGAAGATATTAGAAAATCAAAAACTAAAAAAGACCGCAGAAGAAATCATGCAAATACAAAGATGGCAAAAGTAACAATTAGTGTTGGAGTGGCACACAAAACACCGGCAAAAAAAGAACCGCATGACGTAATTGTAACAGCGGATAAAGCATTGTACAAGGCCAAGGAAAACGGCAGAAACCAGGTTGTTAAAATCCAGGTTTAATTAATAGCGACAGAGAAAAAACACAAAAATGTCATTTCGACCGAATGGGAGAAATCTCGCTTTGAGTAAGAGAAAGAGATCTCTCATTTTCATTCGAGATGATATGATGCTTTGGGAGTATAGAGAAATCTAGTGAAAGTACAGTTCTCTCCAATCATACAGCAAAAAATCCCCGGATTAAAATTAGGCCTGCTTAAAGCGCTCAATGTAAAAATCAGAAAAAAATCTACTCATGTTGAAGAACAATACAATCAACTTGAAAACTTTATAAAAAACAAATTTGCCCAAAATCTTCCCTCGTCCGATATTGTAGTATCTGTTGTGCGACGCATGTACCGTAAAATTGGCTGGGAACCGACCAAATATCGCCCTTCGTCGGAAGCCATGATTCGCCGCTTTCTGAAAGACAAAGGTTTGTACCGTATTAATAATTTTGTGGACTTGGGTAATGTGGCTTCGACAAAATTTCATTTACCAATGGGATTGTACGATTTGGAAAAGATCGAAGGTGATATTATTATTGATGTGGGAAGTGAAAATGAAAGCTATCAGGGCATATCAAAAGAATTAATTCATGCTACAGGTAAATTGATTTTACGTGATGACAACGGAATATTTGGTAACCCCACTGCCGATTCCAAACACACCTGTTTGAGTGAGAAAACAAAAAATATTTTGGCAATATTTTTTACACCCCCGGAAGTTAGTGATGACTATTTAAATGAAACATTAAAATTTCTGAACAATTTATACCTCACTGAATGTCCAGAAATGCAAAGCAGTTTTCAAATAATTTCTTAGTTCTCTTCTTAAATTTTAAATATTTGGAATTTATTATCATTTATTTTGTTACACAGGTGTATAACAAATAAAAGTACTTTCCTATTTAAAATACATTCTCCTTTTAATTGAAAGATTTAAGGAAAAAATATTTGGCGGATCAGCAAAAAAAGTTTATTTCTACAGAAACAGATAGATTAAAAAGAAGCCGAAAACTATCTGCTATAATGTTTACCGATATGGTGGGATATAGCGCCTTAACTCAAACCAATGAGTCGCTTGCCCTGGATCTGCTCGAAGAACACCGTCGAATTCTACGTCCACTCTTTCCAAAATATGGTGGTAATGAGGTGGAAACAGCTGGTGATGCATTCTTTGTTGAATTTAAAAGCGCTTTAGAAGCCGTTAGATGTGCCATTGAAATTCAAGAGAGCTTGTTTAAACGAAATGCGAATCTGGAATCCGAAAAACATATAATATTACGTATTGGTTTACATGTTGGCGATGTAGTACATATGGACTCACATGTACATGGAGATGGTGTTAATATCGCTGCAAGATTAGAACCTTTATCAAAACCCGGTGGGATATGTTTATCAGAAGATGTCGTCAGGCAAATTCAAAATAAAATTGATTTTCCTCTGCAAAAGTTACCCAAAGCCAAATTAAAAAATATTAAATCTCGCATTGAAGTATTTCGTGTAGTTCTTCCCTGGGAAGAAAAACTGGAATTGAATAATAAACCTACTTTATCAAAATCAAAAAAACAGCAAATCTTAATGTATTCGGGTGCAATATTAGTTCTAATGATTGCTTTCCTTTTAATCTGGAATTTTATGCAAACCCCAGCGAATAATGAAAACAAAAGCAGGATTGCTGTATTGCCCCTTATCAATATAAGTGCAAACTCAGCGGATGAATATTTTGCCGATGGTATGACGGAAGAATTAATATCACAACTGGCAAAAATTAGTGGACTGAATGTAATAGCCAGAACTTCTGTAATAAAATACAAAAACACAGAAATGAATATTAATGAAATTGGAAAAGAGTTAAATGTTGGGACGATATTGGAAGGAAGCGTGCGCAAAATATCTGATAATGCTCGCATTGCAGTACAGCTTATTAATGTAGAAACCCAGGAACATCTTTGGACTAAAGAATATGATAGAAAATTAAATAATATTTTTGCCATCCAAAGTGAAATTGCCTTGAGAATTGCTAATGAACTTAAAGTTCAGCTTCTATCCATTGAAAAGCAGCAAATCGGCAAGAAAGGCACCGGAAATGCAGCGGCTTACAAATCATATTTATTAGGAAAATTCCATTTTAACAAAAAAAATGAAATATCAGTTTTCAAAAGTCTTGAATACTTTCAGGAGGCTATCAAATTAGATCCCGGTTATGCTCTGGCTTACGTGGGAATTGCAGATTGTTATGCTTTGATTGGTGGTGCAGGCTATGGTTCAATGCCTCGGAATACTACAGTAATCAAAGCTATGGATGCTGTGAATAAAGCACTTGATCTTGATGAAACTCTGGCAGAAGCCTATAGCTCTTTGGCGTATATTAACTTTAGATTGGAATGGGATTGGGAAAAAGCAGAAAAAAATTTCAAAAAAGCTATCGAACTTAAACCGGGTTTCGCAGAAGCTTATGAAAGATATGCATTTTACCTGGCTTTATTCAGACGTTTTGATGAAGCATTGCCTCTGATGCTGCATGCACAAGAGCTTGATCCGTTATCTGCTTCAGTAAGCACCGGTGTGGGAAGAATATATCATTTCTCCCGCCAGTTTGATAAGGCCATAAACCAGTTTAATAAAATACTGGAAATAAATCCCGATCATGCAGAAGCCGTATTTGGACGAGGGCTTTCTTATATGCTTAACCAGAGATATGATGAGGCAATATCAGAATTAAAAAGAGCTGTTAATCTGTCTAATGGCAGAAAAATTATTGTTGCAGCATTGGGTCGTGCCTATGTTATTAGCGGGAGAAAAAAAGATGCAATAAATATTTTAAATGATTTACTCAGTCAACAAAATGAAGATCCGGAAGCATACTTTGCCGCCGCAATCTTAAATGCCTCATTGGGTAACAAAGATGAAGCTATTGCATCATTATATAAATCATGTAAAGAACATTTTGGACTAAATGTTTACCTGAATGTCGAACCGTTACTGGACCCCTTGCGTTCGGAACCAAAGTTTATTGACTTATTGAAAAAAATTGGTTTAAAAGAATGATTTTGATTTCCACAAAAATAATTGATCTGCCGCTTGGCAGCTGGCAGCTCATCCATTTGAAAATTGTTAGTGTGAAGTGTATATTTCCCGGAATAAGTATCCGGGGGAAAGTGTTTTCGTTTTTTAAGTTGGGGTAACACAAATAATTTTCCATATTAACGATATTAAACGAAAAATATTATGCAATTTCCACATATAATTCAAGGTGGAATGGGAG
>DAOWAQ010000393.1 GCA_030634505.1 Calditrichia bacterium | reverse complement strand
TGCAATTCTTGAAATTGCATTACTAATGGGATGAAGTCGCTACTATTTATTTCAGAATTGTTTTTTATTTTATTAATTTCTTGTAGAAAATTTTGAGCTACATTTTGAAAAAACTTAAGATCTAAAAATGAAACATTGCTAATAATATTATTTATAGAACCAGCCAAGGCTTTAAGTATTAAGGTATGGTTCCCAAATTTTGTTGGATTTTTAAGTGCCTTATCAATTAATTTTAATTCATGTTCAGTAACATAAATAAATTCTTTCAGCAAAGGTGGTTCAACGTGCAGGATATTAACTAACCATTCCATATGTTTCTTTGCATTGTCTTCAACCTGCTTTAATTGTTTTTTTAGGCTATCTTCCTTCGTTATGTCTTTAACAATACAAACTAAACTGTCAATTTTTCCTTTATTTATAATTCTTTCGAATTTAAAAGATAAATGTTTTGAAAATTCCCATATACCCCACTCATTTTCAAAATGAAATTCAGACTTAATTAATGGATTCATTTCATCAATTACTTCTTCATCAAGATCTTCTCTAAACATCAATTCTAAATATTCGCGAGTATTATTAATAATGTTTTCTGGAACTTTATTTACCAGTGCATCAATGAAATTTGTATCTGTAAGATTTTTTTGGTTTATAATTTCTTCTAAAGCAATAGAATAATCTTTTTGAATATTAAACTCTGAATTCAAGAAAAACAAACCTATATCTAATGCCTGAATAATGTGTTGATTTTTACTCTTTTCCAAGACTAATTCGACTGAAATATTCTCGAAATCAGAAGTTATATTTGAAATTGATGTGTTGATGATTGTTTCCATATTTTTTCTATTAATAAATCTATTATTTTTATGTAAAATTTTTATTCAAGGCAAATAACTAAATATGATTGATGATCTCTCCATTTCATTGGAATAACGAAAGATTGAATATCATCCGGCAATTTAATATCTTTAGGTTTACCTTCTAAAACTACTGGTACTGATATCATAAAGTTATCACCATATGCCTGTCGAACATTTCCCGCGATTGTATTTGTAATTTCTCCGATTAAATCCTTGATATGCTCTGTTTGCGGATTCTCAAATCCAATTGCATTTTGTAAAATTGATCTAAGCATATCCGCAGTTGTGGTTAAATAGATACTACCCTTTCTTCCACCGGATATACCTATAATACCTGTAAATTCAAGAGCAATGGGATTTCCATTTTTAAGATAGGGTATTCCTGTTTCTAACTTATCTTCTGTCATTATATCAAAATAATTTATCGTACTATCAATAAAAAAGTGTAGATCTGTTGCGTTCATTATTTGTTCTCCCGGTTATATTATAATTATGCTATTAGTCGATTCAATGATTCTTTTAATATTTTTTCTGTAAAGGGTTTGGTAACATAACTTTTTGCCCCCATTTTCATTGCTTTTAATCCTGTAGATTTATCAGAAATTGCTGTTAAAATCATGACTTTTACATTTTTGTTAATTTTCATCATGGTTTCCAATAAGGTTAATCCATCCATTTCAGGCATCGTAATATCAAGCGTTACGATATCAGGATTTGTTTTTCTAAATAATTCGAGGGCTACTTTACCGTTTTCGGCAATTCCAACTATTTCAACGTTCAAACCCGAAATAAATTTTCTTATGGTCTGTCTGATAATTGATGAATCATCAACAATCATAACTCGTATTTTTTCTTTCATAATTTCTCCAAAAGTAATGTTTATATTTCTTATTTTATATTATTACACAAACAGTTAATGGTCACTTTCTTCCATTCGCGAGTAAAGGGATCGAAATCATGAACTCACAATATTTACCCTTCTCGAACTTGACTTCTATTTTACCATTAAGTTCTTCAACTTTTTTCTTAATAATCTGCATTCCCATACCGCGACCAGCAACTATACCGGATTCTTCAGAAGTAGATATTCCGGACTCAAAAATCAGATTTATAATCTTCTCGTTATTCCATTTCATTATCTGGTCTTTTGACCATTTACCTAATGATTCAGCTTTTTCTCTTATCTTATCGATTTGCAACCCTCTGCCATCATCTCTGAAAGTCAGATACAGAATGTCATTGGAGATTTTTGAAGATAATGAAATAGTAGCCTTTGTATTCTTTCCGTTTCTCTCACGCTCTTCCTGTTCTTCACTTCCATGATAAATCGCATTTCTTACAAGCTGGATTAATATATCTTTAATTAATAAAAAATCTTTAGTATTTATGGCGTCTGTTTTAAAATCTTTATGTATAAATTCAACATTCTTATTTAATTCCTTATTAAGTCTATTAATTAGATTCTTTATTGCATTAATTAATAAATCACCTGAGCTGCTATTTTTGTCGTTAAAGTTCATATAAAACTGTTTCAATTTATCGATTAACAAATTGATTTCTTTCAAATTTGTGCTCATTTCATCGATATATATATTTAACCGATCTTTTACAGAATTAATAACTTTTGAATTTTCTTTCAAGTCCTTCAATATTTCTTCAAATTGATGTGCCGTGTAAACAAAAAATTCAAGATCAAGTAGATTTGCATTACCTTTAATGGAATGGATAGTGCGATAAATGAGTTCTAACGACCCTGAGTTTTTTTTACTGGACGATAATTTTTTTATCTCTTGTTTAATTAGAAATAATTCTTTTTCTGTTTGAAATAAAAATTCTTTTAACAATTGTGGTTCAGTTTGAAATAACTGCAATAACTTTGCTTGTCTCTGGGACTGTTCTTCAGTTTCCCTTAGTTTCTTTTCAAGTAATATTTGTTCGGTATTATC
>DAOWAQ010000242.1 GCA_030634505.1 Calditrichia bacterium | reverse complement strand
TATTTCTTCGTGTTGTTTCAAAATATATTTGTCCGGTTTTAATCACTATAGTTGCTTAATATTCTATAACTTAATGCTGTCTCTATTAATTTCTAAATTATTATTTCTCTTAAACAATCATATTAATTTTTTCTGAAATATTTAAGAAAAAATAAAAAAAATCACTTTGACAAAATAGGTGACTGCACTTAAATTAGCTGACCGGTTTATAGGATCAGTTTTGTATAAATTTCAACATTCACTATAAATTAATGGAACATAAAAGCCTGAAGTAAGAAATTGGATGCCGGAAACCGGAGGCAGAAAACCAGAAAAAACCAGTACCGAGTATCAAGTAACCAGCAACAAGAAAAACATGTCATTTGTTCATCTTCATAGTCATACAAGCTACAGCTTATTAGACGGCGCCGGCAAAGTAAAAAAAATGATTTCCGAAGCCAAACGTCTTGGTATGGAATCATTAGCCATTACCGATCACGGCAATCTGTATGGTGTTTTGGATTTCTATTCACAGGCTAAAAAACAGGGCATCAAACCCATAGTTGGTATTGAAGCTTACGTAGCACCACAGAGCCGAAAATTTCATAAAGCCGTTGAAGGTGAATCCCATTCCTATCATTTGGTTCTACTGGCAAAAAATGAAACAGGATTTAAGAATTTAATTAAACTTTCTTCCGCTTCATTTCTGGAAGGATTTTATTATCGCCCCCGTATTGATAAAGAATTGTTAAAACAATACTCCGAAGGTTTGATTGTTTTATCTGCCTGCATGAAAGGTGAGATTCCATTCAAACTGCGTCGTGAAAGAAAAAAACAAGCCACAGAAACAGCAGAATATTTGCTCGAACTTTTTGGTGATGATTTTTACTTGGAAGTGCAGGATCATGGCATTCCTGAAGAACATGTAGTTTATCCGATGGTTTATAATCTGGCAAAAGAAATGGGTATTCCGGTTGTGGCAACAAATGATGTTCACTACCTGCATAAAAAAGACAACCAGGCGCATGATATTCTATTATGTATACAAACCGGGAAAGATCGTGACGACCCGAACCGTATGCGTTATAATACACAGGAATTATATCTGAAGTCCCCTGAAGAAATGTATGCCTTATTCAAAGACAAACCCGATGTTGTTGAAAGAACCCTTGAGGTTGCCGATAAGATTGATTTAAAAATAGATTTTGATAATATGTATTTGCCTGAATTTCCAATCCCGGAAAGTGAAGGTAAAATAGTTGCAGATGAATATCTTGAAAAACTTGCACGAAAGGGTTTAGAGAAAAAATTTGATAAAGTAAATCCTGAAGCGGAAAAAAGGCTTGAATATGAATTAGATGTGATTAAGAAAATGAAATATGCCGGTTATTTTCTGATAGTGCAGGATTTTATCGATGCTGCCCGGCAAAAAGATATACCGGTTGGATTGGGACGTGGTTCGGCGGCTGGAAGCCTTGTGGCTTATTCTTTAGGTATCACGGATGTAGATCCCTTAAAATACGATTTACTGTTTGAAAGATTTTTAAATCCTGATCGAATTTCTATGCCGGATATTGATATTGATTTTTGTTATGAGCGGCGTGATGAAGTTATCGATTATGTTAAAGATAAATACGGTAAAAAAAATGTAGCTCAGATTATTACTTTTGGAACTATGGCTTCCCGTGGTGTTATTAGAGATGTCTCACGAGTTTTAGGTATTCCCATTCCGGTTGCTGATTCTATTTCAAAAAAAATCCCAATACACCAGGGAAAACCGATGCCATTGGAAAAGGCGTTTGATAAATTACCGGAATTAAAGAAATTGAAAGAAGAAGGTGATGAAAAAATTCAAGAATTAATTGAATATTCCAAAACCCTGGAAGGTTTATCACGTCACGCTTCTGTTCATGCTGCAGGTATTATCATCGCACCAGGAGATATTACTGACTACGCTCCCTTATGCACCAGTTCGGATAAACAGGTAACAACACAATGGACCATGGGTTGGGCAGAAGCCATTGGATTATTAAAAATGGATTTTCTCGGATTGCGTAATCTTACTGTTATTCATAATACTGAATTAATGATTCGGGAAAAATACGATAAAGATTTTTCAATTCGCGACATACCATTGGATGATTCCAAGACATTTAAACTTTTTGGCAAAGGACAAACCGTTGGCATTTTTCAATTTGAAAGTGCCGGAATGCAGGATTATCTTCGCAAATTAAAACCTAATCGTGTTGAAGATTTGATTGCTATGAATGCCCTGTATCGTCCGGGACCAATGGATATGATCGATGATTTTATAGGGCGAAAAAAAGGTAAAAAAGAATTCACTTACTTACATCCAAAGCTTGAAACAATACTGAAGGAAACCTATGGTATAATTGTATACCAGGAACAGGTGATGCGTATTACTTCCGAGCTGGGTGGATTTTCACTGGGTGAAGCCGATATCATGCGGCGTATAATGGGCAAAAAGAAAAAAGAAGAAATGCTGTCCCAAAAAGAAAAGTTTTTTAATGGCTGCATCAAGAACGGAATCGACAAAAAAATCGCCCAGCAGATTGCAGATTTGATTGAAAAATTTGCTTCCTACGGTTTTAACAAGTCTCATTCTGCGGCTTATGCTTTAATTGCCTATCAAACCGGATATTTAAAAAGTAATTACCCTGCCGAATTTATGGCATCCAATCTCACGAGTGAGGTAAGTAATGCGGATAAAATTATTTTATTAATGGATGAATGCCGCAAAATGGGAATTGAAGTAGTACCGCCTGATGTGAATTATAGTTTTGCAAAATTCATTCCTCTGTCTGAGAAAAAAATTGCTTTTGGAATGAAGGCAATAAAGAATGTTGGGTCCGGAGCTATTGAATCGATTATAAAAGGCAGGGAAGAAGCAGAAAAATATGAGAACATTTTTCATTTACTACAAAATGTTGATATGCGTCTCGTAAATAAAAAAGTGCTGGAAAGCCTTGTACAATGTGGTGCATTGGATTCATTAGAAGGTAATAGATCGCAACAATTCAATTCAATAGAAATGGCTATTGATTTTGCTCAGAATTTTCAGGAAAAAAACAGAAAAAACCAGGGACAGCATTCCTTATTTGATTTACATGAAGAAGTAAATGATGTGGTGATGTTTCCGGAATTGCCAAATTTGCCGGATTGGACTGATCAGGAAAAGCATAAAAAAGAAAAAGAATTTATAGGATTTTATATTTCCGGACATCCGCTAAGTAAATATGAATCTATTATAAAACTCTACCAAACTAAATTTAACAATTCCAATACAAATAATGGCAATGGTTCTAAGTCGTATGTAAATATTTGTGGAATGGTAACTGATATTCGCCATCTGATAGATAAAAAGAATAATAAAATGGCTTTTGTTAAAATTGAAGATTTTAATAATACTTATGAAGCGGTAGTATTTGGATCTGTTTTTCCCAAAGTTGAAAAACAACTTGAGGTTGATGCACCATTACTTTTACGCGGTAGGTTAAATTCTGATTTGGATGATCCGGTAATAAAAATTATCTGTGAAGAAGTATATAAATTGGAAGATGCACCAAATGAACTTACAGAATCAATCATTTTGAGGATTGATAAATCCAAATTGTCTGAACAAAAAATTACTTATTTGAAAAATGTATTACACTCTTATCCGGGAAAGTCATCGATTTATTTTCAGGTAGCTCTCAATGGTAAAGAAGAAATTAACATGGTTGCAAAAAAATTAAAGGTAGGTGTAAATTTAACATTATTAAAAGAACTGGAAAACATCTTACAACCTGAAAATATTAAAGTTAAGGTAAAAAATAATTGAGAATTGTTTTACAAAGGGTTTCCGGTGCTCAGGTCACAGTTGATGGAAAAGTTTACGGAAAAATTGAAAAAGGCCTTGTATTACTTATTGGCGTCGCAAATATAGACACCGAAGAAGATGTTACTTACTGTGCAAATAAATGTGCTGAAATGAGAATATTTCAAGATGAGAATGATAAAATGAATCGATCAATTCTTGAAGAACAGGGTGAGATT
>DAOWAQ010000256.1 GCA_030634505.1 Calditrichia bacterium | reverse complement strand
TATCGCCAATTCAGTGAATCTGATTGAGCGAAGTAAAGAGCATTTGTAACATTTGCTGCTTGTTTCACAGAATTTACAAATTTTATATCTTCAAGTGGCTCACGGATATCTTTATCGAAAATAATATCTAAACCAATAACAGCTGCCCCGTCATTTTTTATATAATCTATGACTTTGGGATAATAGGAGCGAGACCACTGAGAATATTTTCCAAGTTCGGAGACACTTCTTCCATCCATATCAACAATAATTATATCTTCTATGACATCATTTTTATCCCTGTCACCAATATTTGTTAACATTCTCCAGTCGTATGTACGCGCCTCAAAAGAGTAAAATAAATCAGGTGCAACATATTTCGCCAGAAGCCAAACGAATACAGCCGATAATAATCCCAATAAAGCAGCAGCTAATATTTTAGATATAGTTTTATTTTTCATCTTTCCTCCATATCATTTCTTATTTAAATACGATTTACAGGCTGCAATAAAAATATCAATATCATCTTTATCATTGTAAAAATGGGGTGAAATTCTTAATGCACCGTTTCGATAGGATACATGAATTTTATTGGTTGAAAGATATTGATGCAAATCTTTTAATACTTCCGTATCCTTATAGTTGAAAGAATAAATACCTGATCGTTCTTCTAATGATAAACTTCCATTATAAATCATATCGATATTTTTCAATGATTCAATCAGGTAATCTCCAAGTGAAAATAAATGTTTTTCAATATTTTCAGTACCGACTTCCACCAACAAATCAGTTGATGCTTTACAGCCAATTATGCCCAAAGCATTTGCAGTACCAATTTCATATCTACCAGCATCCTCAATAAAATCCAGTTTATATTCCAAAAAATTCCAACTATCTTCTACGCTCAACCACCCTGCAAATGCAGGATGTAAATTTTCATGGAGTGTCGGTGCAATATACATAAAACCACATCCTTGGGGTCCCATTAACCACTTATGACCTCCGTTAGAAATAAAATCTATATTACAGGATTGAACGTCAAGCGGTAATGCACCCACACCTTGAATAGCATCAACCGAGAAAATGATATTATTGTTTTTACAAATCTTTCCAATTTCTTTCAAATTATTTCGAAAGCCATTTAAAAATTCTACAAAACTGATAGATATAATTTTGGTTTGAGGACTTATTTTTGATTCTATATCTTCGACATAAATTTTACCATCTCTATTTTTAACAAAATCGACTTCGACGCCAAACCTTTTAAGATTTAGAAACGGATATACATTTGAAGGAAATTCATAATCTGTTAACAGTATCCTATCACCTGCATTCCAGGACAAACTATTTACCAACCAATTCAACCCTTCAGAAGTATTACCTATAATTGCAATATTCTCAGGATTTCCGTTTATTAGTGTACTTATATTTTTCTTTAACTCCTTCTTTTTTTCCACAACAAAGGCATATACATCTACACCCTTTTGCGAACGCATTACCAGGAATTCATTTATTGCTTTAATGACATTAAAAGAAAAAGGAGCTATTGCCGCATGATTCAGATAAACATCTGATTTTGCTACAGGAAATATATTTTTATATTTTTTTAGATTCATATTAAGTAAAGTGAAATTGTTTAACTAATTTGAATTAAAAGTAGTAATTAATGATAAAAAAAACAATCTCTTAACTTGTATCCGTTCATCTATTTTCTATTGATAATTATTTTCATTTTGCCAAAAAGCTGACTCATAATGGACAACTTCCGCCGGGTATTTTTTAAAATTCACCACAACCACATCAAAGCGGACACCAAAATCCGAATATTTTTCATTTTCTGATAAAAATCCATAGGTTGTTTCTATAATCATTTTTTGCTTCTTTGGTGTGATTCTTTCTTCGCCACTTCCAAAACCATCGATTCGAACACTTTTTACTTCCACAATAATTATATCATTTTCATATTCACAAATTATATCAATTTCACCTTTACCAAAACGATAATTTTGTAATATCTTTTTAAATCCTTTTTTTTCTAAAAATTGTAAAGCTAATAATTCACCATTTTTACCTAATTTTTGTTTGTCAGTAAGCATCTAATTTTTTTATATTTAAGTAATTACATTCAAAACTATTCAATAATTTTTATTGAGGGATCATGAAAAAAATCATTTTAATATTAATCTTTATATCATTTGGATTATTTGCCAAAAACGAACAACATTTGATAATTCTCCATACCACAGATGTTCACGGCAACATTTATCCCTATAATTATTTTTCTGATGAACCTGCTGATGTAGGACTAGCAAAGGTTTACACTAAAGTTAAAGAATTCAGGGGAAAAAACAAAAACGTATTACTACTGGATTCTGGTGACTTACTACAGGGTACACCATTGATTTATTATTTTAATAATATTGAGAATACAATTTTCAATCCAATGATACTGGTTATGAATTACATGCAATATGACGCCTTTGCAGTAGGTAATCATGATATTGAGCAAGGTTATTTAGCATATTATAAAGCGATGAAGGAATCTGATTTTCCGTGGCTTTCTGCAAATGGAGTTAGAGAAAATAGATCTACATTTTTCAAACCTTATACAATAATTGAAAAAAATGGAATCAAAATCGGAATTGTAGGCCTAACTACACCTGCGATACCAATGTGGCTTGATGAAAGTTTATATCCCGGGATTGAATGGAAAGATATGGTAATTACTGCAGATAAATACGCAAAATTATTACGCCCAAAAGTAGATGTTTTGATAGGACTATTTCACGCCGGAATGAATGAAGATTACAGCAAGGAATATACGGATTCCAGAAATCTGCCCAATGAAAATGCCAGTAAATTAGTTGCACATAGTGTACCTGAATTTGATATTATATTTTGCGGACATTCACATAATATTTTTCCAAAAGATGGAGAAAGTTCTATTGTTAATAATACAGCAATGGTAATGTCAGGGAGTTATGGACGATTTTTAGGCGTTGGTGATATTACAATGGATAATAATAAAGTGGTTAATAAGTCAGGATACGTGACAAACTTAAAAGATGTTGAGCCTGCTAAAGAAATTCTAGACATATCTAAACCATATCATGATAAAACATTATCCTATATTCGTAATCAAATTGGTTTTGCTAAAGATACAATTTCTGCAAAAAATGCACGTTGGAATGATACCGTTTTAATGGAAATAATTAATAAAGCTCAGATTAAAAAAACAGGTGCTGATATCTCATTTGCCGCTTCGTTCAATGACAATGTTTTTATAAAACCAGGTCCTGTTTTAGTCAAAGATATTTACAGTATGTATATCTATGAAAATTTTCTTTATTTAATTGAAATGACAGGACAACAAATTTTGGATTACCTCGAATTTGTAGCACAATATTATTTATATGATGGAGATTCGGGAGAGGTTACAGTTAATCCCAATATATCAGGTTATAATTATGATATGGCTGAAGGTATTTCTTATAAAATTGATGTAACTAAAGAAATTGGAAATAGAATAAAAGATGTAATTTTTATTAAATCCGGCAGATTTTTGGAAGTTAACAGAATATATAAAGTTGCAATGAACAGTTACCGGGCATCCGGAGGGGGTGGACATTTAGCAGCGGTTGGTATAAATAAAGCAAATATTTTATGGAAATCTAATGAAGAGATGAGAAATATTTTGGCAGATTATATTAAAGAATTAGAGGAGATAAATGGTAAAGTGGATAATAATTGGAGTATCGTAAAAGAAAAAAAGCAATGAGCGAAAAGCGAGGAATTCAGAATCAGAAATTAATCTTAGTTAGTTCTTTATTCCCAACAGTAAAATTCAGAATTAGTCATGAATAAATAGGTACATTCTTTGATTAAACAAGAAAATTATTTACATTTTTTACAACATATTCGAT
>DAOWAQ010000285.1 GCA_030634505.1 Calditrichia bacterium | reverse complement strand
TTGCAGAAGGCAAAGCAGATATTTATCCACGTCTGGGACCGACAATGGAATGGGATACAGGCGCGGCACATGCTATCGTTTTGGAAAGTGGCAAAAAGGTTTTTAAATACGGAACGGATGAGCAATTAAAGTATAATAAAGAAAATCTGTTAAATCCCTGGTTTATTGTTGAATAGATATTAAACATCCCCTGTCATAGGCATACCTTCAGCGCTAACACCCTTTTCTAACAGTCAGCCAACTGAACTGAAGGGTTAATTCATTTCTTTAGAATTCCTGAAATGCGCACGAAAATGTCATCTCGAATGCAATGAGAGATCTCGTTTTATACAAGAGTAAGATTTCTCTCTGCGGTCGAAATAACATATTTAATTATTGGTCAATTAAATAGAAATCCAGCTTAGATGTTTAATTTAAAAATAAATACGGTTTCCAGCATTGGATAGGATTCTCGATGAGGAATTGAATAAAAAATAAATGACTCGGCTTTTTAGGTTTGCTCAATAATTTCATCTCAGCTTGTTCCGGGGTGCGATTTCCTTTTTTGTTATTACAACGAATACAGGCACAAATCAAATTTGTCCATGAATCTTTGCCACCTAATTGTTTTGGGATAATATGATCTACAGTGAGTGGCAAATGTGTCTTTCCGCAATACTGGCAAGTGTGATGATCTCTTTTTAGAATATTTTTTCTGCTGAGGATTATTTTATTTCGTGGTTTATGAATATATACGATTAATCGTACTACGCTGGGGAATGGCATTGTTGAAGTGATAGAACGTAGTTCAATATCCAATTTTTCTACAACTTCAGCTTTTCCCAAATATATCAGAATCACAGCTCTTTTTACATTACAAATCATTACCGGTTCGTAATTCTGATTAAGTACTAAAACATTTTTCTTTAAACTATACATATTAAAAGATAGTTGAAACTGCAATTAACGTTTCGTCCAATTTTGGATCGTAATCGACTACTGTTTTATCCAGACTATTAATTCTTACCATTCCCCTGGCATGAATAATTCTTGCATCACCTAAAGCAATACCAACATGATCTACAATATTTTTATCATCTCCAAAAAAGAAAAAATCACCTTTTTTTGCATCAAATGGATTATTTGAAACAAATTTGCTGTCTTCAAATTGCATTATGGAATTACGTCGAATTTTTTTCCCCAATAAAGAATATACAGTATGCGTAAGGCCGGAACAGTCAAATCCTTTTGGCGATCTACCGCCCCAAAAATATGGATACCCAATAAACTGCTTAGCAAATTCAATCGCATTTTCCGTGCTAAAAGGCGGGAATTCTCCAAAGTGATTTTTTTGACTCCAACCCAATGTCCCATCAGGCAATAGTATCTGGTACCAATCATTAATTTCATTCACTAAATTAAGCTTGCACCCAACAACTGCATCACGAACTGGATATGAATTTGAATCCGGTTTTTCAAATAGTTGAATGATGTGGCTTATAACGCTCACTTTAGTTTCATCGTTATCCTGCTTATCGCAAACCTGATATTGGCTGATCCAACCTTTGCATCCGTTTTCCTGCCGAATGAACGCAAAATAATTTTCTACCGACAGTACTTCTACTTGTTCACCAAGTAAAGCCTGGTTTATGATTTCGCTTTTGTAGGTAGAATTTTTATATATATTCGAAACACTTACATGCACAGTTTTAATCATGAATCTATTCTTTCGTTTTATGCCATATTGAAAAACGAAAATGCAATATAAGAAAAATAAAGCATCAACAAAAATATACCAAAGACTCTGGGTATCTTATTCCATTTAAAAACCACCGGCAAAATTAACAAACTAATGAACATCATAAATGGTAAATCGAAATGTATAACTCTTTCTTTTATTGGTATTGCGATAAAACTTGAAACAAGCCCGCCGACACATAAAATATTAAAAATATTACTGCCAATTACGTTTCCAATCAGAATAGCATTTTCTTTTTTGATGATGCTGATTATTGCTGTGGCGAGTTCGGGTAGTGAGGTTCCAAAAGCTACAAGAGTTAAACCTATAATTATTTCACTGATGCCAAATTCACGGGCAATAAATACGGCTGAGTCAATGGTAATATTTGATCCCCAAATTAAAATACTGATGCCCGTTAGTACGGAAGCAATATAAACAATGATTTGATTGGATTTTGTAAGATTTTCAATTTTTCCTACTGGTTTATCATTGGCTTCTGATTTATTGTTGCGATCTTTAAGACTGGTTTTAATAGACAAAATAATAAAAATTAAAAGAGCACTAACAAGTATTATGCCTTCCCACCTATCGAGCATGTTATTAAATGCAAAAATGAAGAACAGTACTGATGCACCCAACATCCAGTAAACTTCAGTGGCGATTTTTGTTTTTCGCAATTTCACAGTGCGAATGAGAGCACTGACGCCCAGAATTAATCCTATATTGGCAATATTGCTGCCCACAATATTTCCGATTGCCAAATCAGCCTTATTTGAAAATGCGGCCACAAAACTTACAATTATTTCAGGTGATGATGTCCCGAATGCGACTACTGTAACTCCGACAATCAATGGACTAATTCTTGCCATCAAAGCAATTTTTGAGGCGCCACGCACTAAAAATTCAGCACCGAGGTACAATAAAAACAATCCGAAGAAAAATAGTAAAAAATTTATTATCATGATAATTATTTTTAAAGTTTAAATTACAAATTTTTTTGATTTTATGTTATTATTTATTTCCACACCGGATTCGCATAACAATAAATGCAACCAAAATAGCATGGTTGTTGAATATAATTTCCAATATCGATTGATTTGGTACAACCACAATCTTCTCTTGTAGGATTTTTGGCAGTGCTCACTGTATTATTTCCAGAAATTTCGTTGAGTACATTGCCCGATATGCAACTACCTTTTTGAACACCACTGTCTAACAATTCATCATTGCAGCAACTGTAGAGCTGTATTTGATGTTCTTTGGCAATTTCAATCATCGATTGTAACACATTCATATATTGATCATTTTGACTATCTATAATCGAAAACGATGGGTATTTTGACTTGAATCGTTTTTTAAATTTGGTATAATTTGTCACAAAACTAAAATAACATTTTGAAATTCCAAAGGATATTAGTTTTTTACAGAGATAAGTGAATTCATTTTGATTATAATTTGATTGAATTGAACCGGAATCATTCCAGATAACAATGGGATCATAACGCCAGATTATTCTATCAGGTCCAAAGATTGAAACCAGTTTCTCTAATTGAGGTAGCGCCTTACTAATCGGAAGTGATGTTTTTTCCAGCACAGGATGATGTGACAAAATAGTGAAATGAAAGAACAATTTATAATCATCAAAAAAGTGAACATTTTTCAAAAATTTATCATAGTTACGTGACCAAAATACAATCCATTCAACAGAAGATGGAGATAAATCTACTTGGATGAAGTTTTTCTTGTACAATGGATTTTGAATTTGAACACTTTTATTTTTGATGGCGTCCATAAACCAATCTAAATAAATGGCAGGAATATCAGTTCGGCGTGAAGCTGAGATTACAGATTTCATAATAAAATTTAATAAATATTGTTTTGTAATACATAAGGATTATTCATTAAATTAATAGACTTGAAATTAAAATAATAAAAAACTATTTGAAAGGAGTATAGATTGAATTCAGTCATTGAAGGATTAAAACCG
>DAOWAQ010000090.1 GCA_030634505.1 Calditrichia bacterium | reverse complement strand
CAAGACTTTAAATCAATACACCAATTGGAATGGGAAAAGCATAAAAATTTTGAAACTAATGAATCCCTGATTGGAAACACCAATGAAACTATAATTGATTTACAAACTAGAGAAACTCAATTAAATGCTACAATATTTGGATATTTACCTTATTGGGCGACCAGTGATTATTTACAATATTCACTATTAACACATATTGCTGCATTTGGAGTAAACATTAATAGTAATGGTACACTTGGCAATGATCATGGTTGGCCCTGGACGGCACTAATTAATGAAGCCCATGCCCACGGAGTAAAAGTTATTTTAACAGCAATACTCTTTAGTGGTGATGATATTCATACTTTAATAACCACACCAGCCTACAAAAATACGTTTTTTGTAAATATCAGAAACAAAATTTTAGAAGGTAATGCTGACGGTGTAAATATTGATTTTGAAAGTTTAAATAATGCGGACAAGGGCGCTAACATCGTCAATTTTATGAATGATCTTACGACGTTTTTACATAATGCTATACCCGGTTGCGAGGTTTCCTATGCAAGTCCGGCTGTCAACTGGGGTGGTTACTGGGATTTAGCAGGGCTGGCAAATGCTTGTGATTATTTATTCATCATGGGTTATTCATTTGCAGGAAGTTGGAGTTCTACATCAGGTCCTATGGCGCCATTAACCGGTGGATCAATAAATATTACTAATACAGTTAATACACAATATGGAACAGTCACCCTCAATAATCCACAAAAACTAATTTTAGGATTACCTTATTATGGTTATCATTGGATCACCGTCAATGGTGAAGTCCGTGCATCTATTTTGTCTAATGTTGGCTCAAAGTTTTATCATTCATATCAATCCGGCGCTGACATTTATGGGGAAATCTGGGATGCGCAATCACAATCACCGTGGTATAGGTATGATGATGGTGATGATTGGCACCAGGTTTGGTGTGATAATGATTCCAGCTTAGGATTGAAATATGATTTAGCCCAAAGCAAAAATTTAAAAGGTGTGGGAATGTGGGCTCTTGGATATGATGAAGAAAGAATGGAACTGTGGTATGAATTGTATAATCAATTTGGCGGAACTGAATTGTTAGCTCCCAATGCACCGGAAAAATTCCGTGTCACAATTGAAAATGCTACTTCACTAC
Organism: Calditrichia bacterium; assembly: GCA_030634505.1. Lineage (GTDB taxonomy): Bacteria > Calditrichota > Calditrichia > JAJRVZ01 > JAJRVZ01 > DAOWAQ01. Next base: position 6,369 of record DAOWAQ010000090.1, on the reverse strand, counting down.
GGGTCAGTTTTTCAAATGCACCATTTGCTACGCAATATTTTGTTTATTTAAGCAATAATGGAATTTCATTTCCGGATTCAATCATATCGGGATCAAACGATCTTTTGATTCAAGGATTGGATACGGATTCCCTTTATTATTTTAAAGTAAAAGCAGTAAATGATAGTGCTGTTTCCAAACCAACAGAAGTGTTGGCAGCAATACCGTCAATCAATCAAAATGAAATTTTAATTGTTCATGGATTTGATCGGAATGATAGTGGAAATGAGTTGAAAAATTATATCAGGCAACATGCGGAAGCTTTTAAAAAACAAAACATAGATTTTTCATCTTGCAGCAATGAAGCAATTATTTCCGGTAAAATATCCTTAAATAATTATGAAATTGTAGATTGGATTCTCGGCGAGGAAAGTTCGGTTGATGAATCTTTCAATTTTACTGAACAGCAAAAAATTAAATCGTATTTACAGCAAGGTGGCAAACTCTTTATTTCCGGTTCGGAAATTGGATGGGACTTATCAAATCTTGGTGCTACTGCTGACCAACAATTTTATGCGGATTATTTAAAAACCGAATACATCGACGATGCACCATTGGGACAGTCTTCAACCTATTATAATATTCAAAACAAAAATGATGAAATATTTGATGGAATACCGCAATTCAATTTTGATGATGGAACACACGGTACTTATAACGTAGATTGGCCCGACGCTATTACGGCCATCAATGGTGGAAAAAACTGTTTACTTTATTCAGGAGTATCAGAAAATGATGGTGTCGCGGCCACCTATTTTGATGGGTTTTTTCCCAATAGTACAAGCCCGGGAAAATTAATGTATTTTGCCTTTCCGTTTGAAACAGTTTATCCTGAAAGCGTAAGAGATACATTAATGTCACGCATTATTCAATTTTTTAAAATCCCTCCGGCTGATATAAAAAGTGAAAAAATACTGCCTCGAAAATTTATTTTGTTCCAAAATTATCCCAATCCTTTTAATTCAAAAACTAAAATTAGTTTTTATATTCCGGAATCGGGTAATATAAATATTTCTGTTTATAATGTTTTGGGAAGAAAAATTGTTATTTCTAACCAAAACAATGTTACCCCAGGAAACCATGAATTTGTCTGGAATGGCAAAAATCAAAATGGAATTTCAGTTAATTCCGGCACATATTTTATTCGTTTTCAATTTACTGATAATAGAAATAATGTTTATACTGATATTAAAAAAATGGTATATTTAAAATAGTCTTTTTAAATTTAAAACGTCGCGAACGACCTTTCAGATTTAGGGAGTAGCTTTTCCCCAGCCATGAATGGCTGGGTTAAGGAGACATTATAAATCTGATAAACAAAAATATAAAATGTTCTAAGTAGCTTTTGTATTAAAAGACTTGAGTTAGAATTGTAAACAATATTGATCCATAACCCAGCCGTTTACGGCTGGGTACACAGTAAAACAGGAATACAATTTAAGGCGTTCACGCCTTTTTAAAGGAAGATAAATGTCACAGACTTTTCATCAAATTTGGCTTCACTATATTTGGTCTACTAAAGATAGAGCAAAATTGATTAATGTTAGTCTAAAAAAAGCATTAATATTTCACATAAAAGAGTATGGTCAAAATAATGATATCTATATTGATACAGTAAACGGAAGTACTGATCATATTCATTTATTAGTTGAAATGAAGCCGAGTCAATCACCTGCACAAATTGCTAATTTTATTAAAGGAGAATCTTCCAACTGGATTAATCAAAAAGATTTTCTTAAAGGGAAATTTGCCTGGCAAAATGGATATGGGGTGTTTTCTGTATCTGAATCGCAATTAGATAAAGTGCGAAAATATATATTAAATCAGGAAATTCACCATCAAAAAATGACTTACCTGGAAGAAGTTGATAAATTCATGAAGTCTTATGGATTGATTAAACAAACGTCGTAAACGACGTTATTGATGATTGGAAATACTGTTATCCCAGCCGTAAACGACTGGGCTATAGATGGTTTTACTGAAAGAAAAAATATATAAAGATGTTTGAATTAAACTAATAACAATTTTTGAGGTTTTCATGTTTGTATTAGAATTTATAGCAAAATTAATCAAAATTTTACGATCAGAAATTTCACCAAATCAAATTTCCTGGGGATTTGCACTTGGTATGATTCTGGGATTAACACCATTCTTGAGCCTGCACAATTTAATCGTGGTGATTCTGATAATCATACTAAAAGTAAATCTGGCAACAGCAATATTTAGTTTTGGAATTTTTAGTGCGGTTGCTTATTTAGTTGATCCACTTTTTCACAGTTTTGGCTATTACCTTCTCGTTGATCTGGACAGTTTGAATGGTTTTTGGACCTGGTTATACAATGTTCCGATTCTTGCTTTGAGCAAGTTTAATAATACAGTTGTAATGGGTAGCCTGATCTTTTCTGTAATACTGATGATTCCGGTATATTTTCTGGTGAAAATCGGAGTTGTCAATTATAGAGAAAAAATTGATGTAAAAATTAAAAACTGGAAGTTTATCAAGTTAATTAAAGGAACTAAAATTTATTCACTATATGAAAAAATTAGAGATTTAGGAGTATAAAAATGCGTTGGAAAGGTATAATATTTTTAGTAGTTATCTTTGCCATTTTGGTTGCTTTAAGTTTTCTGTTTACAGATAAATGGATTGAATCAAAATTAGAAGAAACTGCAAGTGGACTGAACGGTGCAAAAGTGGAAATTGACAATCTTTCTTTTTCAATTTTTGGCCCCGAGCTCAGATGGGATCGTTTGCAGATTACAGATCCGAAAAACACAATGATAAATATGGTTGAGTCCGGGTTTTGTGAATTTAAAATGGAATTCCTTCCCCTGCTTTCAAATAAAGTCATAATAGAGAATATTCAACTATCCGATTTGCGAACGAATACTGACAGAGAAAACGATGGTGCAATAAGCAAAGAAGAACGAATTGTAATTTCCCAACCAAACTATGTAAAAGAAACAGTGAGTAAACTACGGAAACGAATTGAAGATACACCGGCATTACAATTGGTTGGTCAGGTAAAAAGTGCCAATGTTGATAGTATTTTAGCTATTTTGAATATCACTTCGGTGAAAAAAATAGATTCATTACAAAAGAACCTGACGGGGAAATATGATACCTGGTACAAAGAATTAACCAATCTCGATTATGGGAAAGACTTAAAAACAATTGAACAAAAAGTAAAATCATTTGATGTAAAAAAACTAAAAAGTATTGAAGATTACAGGTCAGCGCTGAACAATGTAGAACAAATCAATTCAACAATTAGCTCAGTTTCCAAAGATTTTCAAAATAAGAAAAAAAGTCTGCAAAGTGATTTGAGTAATTTGAAATCCGGCGTTTCAGTAGTTGATGATTGGGTGGCAGCAGATTATAAAAGTGCATTGTCCATAGCGAAAATACCGGAAATCAATACGCAAAATATGGCTGAGATGATATTTGGTGAAAGAGTGGTCGGACAGTTCTCACAATATTTAGGTTATGTAGGGGAAGCACGTTCATATGCGAATAAACTCAAATCAGACGAACCCGAAAAACAGGATCCACCCCGATTAAAAGGTCAGGATATTTATTTTTACAATCAACATGCACGACCCGATTTCTGGATTAAAAATATTGATTTATCCGGTCAAACAGAAAATCAAATTCATTTATCAGGATTTGTACAAAATATTGTATCGGATCAAAGGCAAATTGGCGCTCCCACAGAGTTTGATATTAAAGGTTCTAGTGATGAGGGTGCTTCTGTGGAATTGAAGGGTTCTTTAAATTATCTGGAAGAAATCCCACAGGAAAAATTTAATGTGTATTATGCCGGATTTTCACTGGCCAATACCAAGATATCTGATTCAGATTTATTGCCGAATAAAGTAAAAAAGGGGACTGGTAAAGTTGAATCATCGGTGAATTTAAGCGGTGATAATATTGAAGGCAAAGTAAAATTTACAGGACAAAATTTAGAATTTGATTTGTCACAACAGGGAAAACCTAAAAATAAGATTGAAGAAATAATTCAATCAATTGTAAAATCAATTTCAACACTTGATCTGGTTATGTCCATTCAGGGCAAAGGTGATGACTTGAAATTTAGAATAAACTCCAACTTGGATGATTTGTTTGTGAAAAAAATGAATGCAATTCTCAGTGGGGAAGTTGCTGCGGCTAAAAAGAAATTAAAATCCAAAATAGATGCGGAAGTAAATAAATACAAAGGCAAACTTAACAACACGATTTCTGCAAAAGAAAAAATGATTCAATCAGAAATAAAGAAATACGAAGATATGATAAATAAACAGAAAGAATTGGTCAATAAAAAGAAAAAGGAAATTGAAGACAAGATTAAAAAAGAACAGTCCAAACAATTAAATAAAGTAAAAGACCTGCTGAAGTTTTAGGTAATTAATAGTAAAGACTAATGTCGTTTCGAACGCAGAGAGAAATCTTTTAATGAATTATCAATGAGATCTCTCGCTATGTTTCGACTACGCTCAACAACCACGCTCGAGATGACATATTAAGATTAATTAATCCTGAAATTTATTAACACTTTAAATTTTATATACCAAAATGTAGGGAAGACATCGTTCTCGAAACCTTCAGTCGTTTCCCAAACCCAAAATATCACACCGGGAGATAACTCCGTACCAATTTGAAAGCCCTTTACTTGGAGAACATGAAAACCGATTCCGCTATAAAACTCAAATCCGGAAAGTCCATCACCGGTAATTTCATCAGTACCTTCGTAATTGCCCCAATCATCATAATAGTCTGCTAATATTGGATTTTTATACGACCAAATCATATAATTATATTTAAAACCAAATGTGAAATATTGTCCCAGAAATGTATGCTCCGGAGTAGTAAACCATTTGTAGTTTAATCCTAAGTTTAAAAGGGTAACACCACCATCAAGTGATTGTTTTAAAACACTTGTATATTGAATTGGCGCCCAGGCAAAACCGGCGTTAAATTCAACCCGGTGTTGAGGCATAAGGAATTCTCCAGCAGCTAAATTAAAATGATTTAATCCAAAAAAATCTTTTCCTTTTATTATCCCGGTTCCGCCACGGATTGAAAACCAGGTTGATGATGTTTCTAATTCTGTGTCCATTATTTCCGGTTGCATCTTTTTATCTGTTAAATTTGCCTGCTGCAGATTTAAGGTGTCTTCAGAACCAAAATGAGCAACAAATACTATCTCTTCTTCATAATAATCCGGGTCAGGTTCTGTTTCAACTTCTCTGTCCTTTTTATTATCATCAGAAGCTTTCTCCATAGCATCACTTAATTTTCCGCGACGGTTATGGTTTGAGCTTGCGCAACTTGTGAAGAAATTAATTAGAAAGATTATTAAAAGCAGATTAGCAAGAAGGAGAAATATATTTTTAAACATTTTGGACTCCTCATAATTGAAAAAGTAAAATTAATATATCATGAAATGAAATTTTAACTTATGTAAAGTATACAGATAAAATCCTTAAAACAATTAAAACTAAAAAATATAACCAAAATTTTAATTGGAAGCTGTTGCAATATCTCTTGATCGCCACCAACACACAAAGAATAATAGCCCTGGAGTTACTATTATCATTAACAAAAAATAGGGAACCGCTAAATGGGGGAAATCTTGAGCGAACAGACTATAAATTAGAGGAAACGAAAACGCTACCAGTTGGAAAACGATGGTAATTATTCCTCCTAATTGTTCCCAACGCCAGGCAATACTTAATCCAAAGATACTCAAAAATATAAATATCGGAGGTAGGGCTTCAATTGGGGGATAATCCTTCACCGCCTTTGGGTCGGCCACACCTATTGTTACCAAGTTCCATGAATAATATATAATTAATAGTAGAGCGTAAGCTATGATCGGAAAGCTCCAAATTCGGGCAATCCAGCGTATCAATTTTGTAACCCGATTACGACCCGTCACTACCCATGTTATAATCCTCCCCCTTTGTTTTAAAGCAGTGCCTTATAATATTGTTATTTTCTATAGTGAAACAGACTAATTAATTAACTCTTATTTCATTTTAGTAGTATCAGGCAATGATTCAAACACATAAGTATCTTTATGTCCTATTAAAGCTCCAATTGCTAATCCCCACAGACCACCGCCTAATGTACTTAAAACAATAACACCCCTGGCTAATGGATCTTCTTTTTCCGTTTCTGAAAGGTTGAAGTAATTAAATCCACCAAGGCCTAAACCGATTAAGGCGCCGATTCCACATCCTTCCAAAGCTCCTGTGAAATTTTCGATAACAGTTATTTTATTAACCACTGAAGTATGCATAATTATTTCAGAAGCAGAATTTGCGTCT
>DAOWAQ010000417.1 GCA_030634505.1 Calditrichia bacterium | reverse complement strand
GCTTATTGAAGGGCAAAAAGTAAAGTTCGATGTCCGTAGAGATATGAAAGGTGATAAAGCTATAAATGTTCGTGTCACTGGATATTAATTAAAAAATTCATATTATTTAAAAAGGTTAATAATGAAAAAGTGTCTTTTGATTTTATTATTTGTTCTATTTTTTATTTCCTGCAAGCAGGATAAACCGGCTGATGTGGAAATTGAAGAGATGTCACAGACAGCGGAAGAACTTTCGCAATCCTTCACAGAACGTATTCCACCAATTACCGATGATTTTAAAGTGAACATTTATGAATTACAGGAAAGAATTAAAATTGAACCTGATAATGTAGATCTGCGAAAACAGTTTTGTGCATCCGCTTATTCCACAGAAAAAATGGTGATGGTGACTATGGGCCTTGCTCGAATGACCAACCCTGAAACCGGCGAACCAATAAATCGTGGAATGGTTGAGCGTGCTGCCAAAATTGATGCCACCCGTTGGGCTTTGTACGGCACAAACTGGCTGATGTATGATTACCAACCTGCATTTAAAGAAATAAAAGGAAACTTTACCCGCAAAACTCAGGTGATTAATAAAGTAGTCGTTGGTGATTCTTTATTTTTATACCTTGCATCGGATTTATCACAATAAAAAAACCTTGAAGAAATTCTCCACAAGGTTTATTATTTTGAAAATTAAAATTATTCTCTAACTTTTTAAAAGTAACTTAGCAATCGTCTGCAATTGCATATTGGATGTACCTTCATAAATCGTTCCGATTTTGGAATCACGATAAAATTTTTCAACCGGAAATTCTTTAGTAAATCCGTTTCCACCCATCACTTCCACCATTAAAGATGCAATTTTCTGAGCTAGTTGCGAAGAGAACAATTTTGCCATAGCAGCTTGTTTAATAAAATTCATGCCGCAGTCTTTCATACGTGCAGCATTGTATACCATCAACCTGGCGCCTTCCAATTCTGTAGCAGCCTGGGCGATTTGAAACTGCAATCCCTGGAATTCTGAAATAGGTTTGCCAAATTGTATACGCTCCTTTGAAAAATTTAATCCATAATCAAATGAACCCTGGGCAAGACCTATCATCTGAGCGCCAATACCGATACGCCCTTCATTTAAAGTTTCTATAGCTACTTTATAACCTTTTCCAACTTCACCCAAAACATTTTCTTTGGGTACTTTACAATTTTCTAAAATCAATTCACAAGTGCTGGAAGCCCGGATGCCTAATTTATCTTCTTTTTTACCAACACTAAATCCTTCAAAATCTTTTTCAACAATAAATGCTGTAATGCCTTTATAGCCCAGTTCGGGATTTACATTAGCAAAGATAATAAAAATATCAGCTTCATTGGCATTGGTGATCCACATTTTTTGTCCGGTTAAAAGATAATAATCCCCTTTATCTTCAGCTTTTGCAGCCAATGCAAATGCATCACTTCCCGAACCTGTTTCTGATAATGCATATGCCCCGATTTTTTCATTTGCTAAAAATGGTAAATATTTTTCTTTTAAATGATCAGAACCCCAACGCAAAAATGCATTGTTTACCAGCGTATTTTGGACATCCACTACAACTGCCACAGAAGGATCAACTGTACTAATTGCCTCAATAGCTAATATTGACATAAAAAAAGAAGTTTCTGCACCACCATATTTTTCCGGTATTTCAATTCCCATGAGCCCCATTTCAAAAAGTTGTTTTATAATATTATTATTCATCGTTCCTTCATCATCCATTTCCCGGACTAAAGGCTGTACTTTTTCTTTTGCAAAATCTTTTACAGTGTCATAAAAAAATTGTTCGTCTTCGGATAAATTTGTTAAAGGTGAAATGCATTCATTATTGGCAGACATGAAAAATCTCCTTTTTTTTCAATTTACAAGGGAATATATTAATGAATATATGATTTGAAGCTATACAAATCAAGATAGATTTTAATCAATTTTAATTGTTTTTTAAAACAAAAGTATTACAAAGATAGAAAAAATTATTCAGTATCAAGTTTTTTTATCATCAACCAATCGTATTTACCTTCCCCGATAAATGAATAAGTTACGGTATCCATAATTTTAGTCATTATAGAAACACCTAAACCATGTCCCTGTAAAAATTCAATTTCATCCATGCGGTTGAATTTTAAATTATCAGGATCCGGGTGGGATTCAAAAGTGAAAGAAATGCTGAAAGGATTATCTACAGTTGCATAAACAATTCCATCAACAACTTTGCGGAATTCGTATTTTTCACCGATATATTTTTTATCATAGGGAGGTAAATTGTTGTTAATTTTTATTCCGGGACCAAAATCAAAAATAGAGATCATGAAAGCTTTCGATCCGATTTCGAATTGAACCCTCACCAATTCATCAATTCTTGAAGTATCAGAATGTTCTACAATATTCACAAATACTTCGTTCATGACAGCACAAAGTTTATGCCGGATTTGTTCATTATTCGGATATATATATTCCATGGTAGATCGTGTAAAATCTTCCACAAGCCGCGTATATTTAATATTAGAGGGAATATGTAATCTTAAAACATCTTTCAAGGAAAGTCCT
>DAOWAQ010000167.1 GCA_030634505.1 Calditrichia bacterium | reverse complement strand
TGATTATCCCAGAAAACAACTGCTAACGCTAAAATTGCTAAGGGATAATAAACAGTCCCATAAGATTTATCTTCACCATGAATGCTGGTAAATTTCTTTTTCTGAATACTGATAAAATTTATAAGAGCGAATAAAACAGAAATAACAATAATTGGAACTGATGATTCAAGGAAAAATGAAGCCAAAACAACCATAACTCCTACAATGATGTGTACAAACTTCCTGAGGAATAAGTGGCTAAAGGTTTGTTTTTTATATAAGTAGTCAATGCTAAATAATAAAGTAAAAAGCAATCCCAGAAATATAAGAGAATAATAAAAATCAGAGGTGGTTATCGAAAAGAAATTCATGTAGCAACAATATTTATTAATTTCTGTGGAACAATAATCACTTTGCGTATAGTTTTACCTTGCAGTAATTCCGGCATCCTTCCAAAATTAACAGCTAAATTTTCTGCTTCATCCTTCGGTAAATCCTTTGATGCAAGCATATGTTCTCTAATTTTGCCATTAATTTGAATAACCCAGGATATTTCATCAAGTGCTAATGCTTTAGGATCAAATTCCGGCCATTTTTGATCAAATATTGTTGGCTTATTACCAATCATTTTCCATAATTCTTCAGACAGATGTGGAGCAAATGGTGCAATCAATAATACAAGTTTTTTTAATGATTCACTTAGTAATGCAGCATTAAAGTCTTTTTCATTTACTTCTGAAGTATATCGGTACAATTCATTTACCAATTCCATTATACGGCTGATTGAAGTATTAAAATGGAATCTTTCAGTGTCCTGTGTAACGCCTTTGATTGAATTATTCAGTACACGATTTAAGGATTTATCCTGTAAAGAGAAGTCTTGGTTATCTCGAGTATTACTTAAGATTTGTTTGTGGTCTTCAACGACTCTCCAAATGCGATTTAAAAATCTATCAATGGCTGCGATTCCGGAATCATCCCAGGGACCACCGGCTATATACTCAAATCCAAACATCAAATAACATCTAAAAACATCACTTCCAAATTTATCCAGATAATCTTCTGGGTTAATTACATTTCCCTTAGATTTTGACATCCGTAGTCCATCAGGCCCTTGTATTACTCCCTGATGTACAAGGCTAAGAAAAGGTTCATCAAAATTAAGATAGCCCATATCTCTTAAAGCTTTGGTGAAAAATCTGGCATATAACAAATGCATTGTGGCATGTTCTGCCCCACCGATATATTTGTCAACCGGCATCCAGTTGGATATGGTGCCTTTATCCCAAGCCTGGTTTTCCATTTTATTATAAGGATATCTCAAAAAATACCATGCCGAATCAACAAAGGTATCCATTGTGTCCGCTTCTCTTTTTGCTGGTTCACCACATTTTGGACATGTTGTATTTACAAATGATTCTGATGTGGCAAGCGGTGATTTTCCTTTTGGCTTGAAATCGACGTCATCATACGGCAATAATACAGGCAATTCATCTTCTGGTATTGGAACTTCCCCGCATTTTTCACAAAAAATAATGGGAATTGGTGCTCCCCAATATCTTTGACGGGATACAAGCCAATCACGCAATTTATATTGAATTGTTCTTTTACCTATATCTTTTGATTCTAAGTATTCGCTAACTTTTATACCACCGGCTTTTGATTCTAAATTATTATATTCACCGGAATTTATCATTTTTCCTTCACCGCTATATGCTTCTTTCCACGTAGTGATCGATTCCGATAATTCACTTTCAGATGCATCATTTTCTGATAGAATCACTTTTCTGATTAATAAATTAAATTTAGTAGCAAATTCAAAATCACGTTGATCATGGGCAGGAACAGCCATGATGGCGCCTGTACCATAAGTGATTAACACATAGTCTGCGATCCATATTGGTATTTTTTCATTGCTGATTGGATTAATGGCATAACACCCGGTGAAAACGCCGGTTTTCTCTCTAACTGTTGATACGCGATCAATTTCACTTGTAGTAACCGATTTTTGAATATACGCTTGCACTTCATCTTTTTTATCAACTGCAGTGATTTTCTCAATGAGTGGATGCTCGGGTGCTAAAACCATATATGTCGCCCCAAATAGCGTGTCAGGACGCGTGGTGAATACTTTTACTTTATCTTTATCATCATTATCAATAGTAAATGTAATTTCTGTACCGGTACTTTTTCCGATCCAGTGTTGCTGCATGAGTTTTGTTTTTTCCGGCCAGTCCAGTTTATCCAATCCAGCAAGCAATTCATTAGCATATTTTGTAATCTTAAAAAACCACTGAGTTAGATTTTTCTTTTCAACTAAAGAATCACAGCGTTCACAAGCACCGTCTTTGACTTGTTCATTGGCAAGCACTGTTTGGCAACTGGGACACCAGTTTACAGGAGCTTCTTTGCGATAAGCCAATTTATGTTTATAAAGTTGCAGAAATATCCATTGAGTCCATTTATAATAATCAGGTCTGCTGGTAATAACTTCATAATCCCAGTCATACATAGCGCCAATGGATTTTAATTGTTCGCGAATATATTTAATGCTTGATTCAGTAGTATCCTGTGGATGAACACCGGTTTTTACTGCATAATTTTCAGCAGGTAAACCAAAAGAATCAAATCCCATTGGTTGAAACACATTAAAACCTTGCATACGCTTAAATCTTGCCCAGGTATCTACAGGACTATAATTAAACCAATGTCCAAGATGCAATTTATCCGCTGATGGATAACTAAACATCACTAGGCAATAAAGTTTATTATCAAGCTTATCGGGATTGGTTTTATTTATATCGTTTTCATCCCAAAATGTACGCCATTTTTCTTCAATTTCTCTAAATGGAAAACTCATAAACTATTTTTACTCCGGGAATTAAAAGTTAAGCAAATGTCGGGGCGAGAGGATTTGAACCTCCGACCTTACCGTCCCGAACGGTACGCGCTGCCAGGCTGCGCTACGCCCCGATAGATGTGCTGAATAAAGGGATTAAATTTACTTACATACTTATTTCAAATCAAGGATGGCTGTTGCACAAATTCTCATGTCATTTCGAGGAGTAAAACGACGAGAAATCCCTTTTTTATTTAGTATACGAGATTTCTCACTGCGTTCGAAATGACATGTATGAAAATTAATATTTATTCTTTCCCAAATTTTAGAGAAATTACAAATCCGATAACAAGCGTAATCACTGCCACAATTCCCGAAACACTCAATTCAAAACCGGGAAAGATTTGATATAGTGAACCGATTATTAATCCTAAGATTGCATACATTGTATTCGCCGGATAATGCTTTAATGCCCAGCTCATAACTCTTGATATAACTAATATACCAACTACTATTCCGATTCCGAGGCTGCCCAATAGTGAAATCCTGACAATCATTGCTTCAGTAAAACCACCACTTAGTATTATCGTAGATAATCCACTGAGTGAACCCAATACATTCCAGTATATACCTAATAAAATCAAAATGAAAGACCCACTTACACCGGGAACAATCATAGCAGATGCTGAAATCGCTCCACAAAAGACATAATAAAGATAATCTGTTAAATGATATTGTGAATAATCAAATACAGTTTTGCTTGTGGTACCTTCACTTTGGAGTAGTGATAGAACAATTACAATTCCCAAGCCAATCAAAAATGAACTAATTCTTGAAGTATTGGGTTTCATCTCATCATGAGATTTGAGGACCACCGGAATACTTCCTATAATTAAACCAATGAAAAAGTAAACTGTAGGCAAAGGATGGTTTATAAATGCCCAGTGTAAAGCCGGAGCTAAACCTAAAATAGCTAGAATAGATCCGCTAAATAAAATAGATAGAAATTTGATATATTTCCACCTGTTTTCACGGTCTGTTACAAAATTACCAAGGGCTTCCATCAAATCTTCATAAATACCAAATACTACGGCTAACGTACCACCACTAACGCCGGGAATGATATTTGCTACTCCCATAGCACCGCCAACCCAAAACGTTCTAATATTGTGTTTTAATTCTTTTTTCAATTCTTCTCCAATCCTTTTTTACCGGTCATAGGCACAAATAATACTTCATCAAGTTGTTGTTTTTCTATTAATTCACCATTCTTTTGGAATACTGTTAATATTTGTTTGTCTTTATCACCTATAGGAATTACTAGTCGCCCTCCATCAATTAGCTGTTCTATTAATTCCTCTGCAACTATATTTACTCCGGCCGTTACTATGATTGCGTTATATGGCGAATAAGCTTTCCATCCAATACTTCCATCCCCAATTTTTGATATGAAAGAATATCCCAGAGTGTTAAGTTTCATTTTTGCTTTCTTTGACAATTCAGATTCAATTTCTACAGTGTAGAGATTTACTTTCATTGCACATAGTACAGCTGCCTGATAGCCTGAACCGGTACCAATCTCTAAGATTTTATTTCCTGGCTTTATATGAAGCAATTCAGTCATTTTTGCTACTGTATATGGATGTGAAATAGTTTGGTGAAATCCTATCGGTAGGGCTTTTTCATCATAGGCTTGATGTTCGAGCCCCGCAGATAAAAACTGTTCTCTTGGAATTTTTAGAATTGCATTAAGTACATTTTTATCTGTAATTCCCATCTTGACCAAACGATCAATCATATTTTTTCTTTTTTGTTCAAAATGCATCATATTAATACAGAAAATATAGTTTCATGTCATTTCGAGGAGTGAAACGACGAGAAATCTCTTCTCTGCCAAAGTAAGAGATTTCTCACCCTGATAAATCAGGATTCGAAATGACATTAATTTCTATCATATCATTATTCTATTAATAATTTCCTTTAACATATACCTGATAAATTTTAAAGTATCCTTCACGTTACTAATATTTGAGCTGCTTTGATTATAAATCGTTGGAATATCAACAAAATCAATTTGTACATTCATTTTTGCTGCTTCAACTATCATTTCACTTTCTAACTGAAATCCCTTTTCATTTAATTCTAAATTACCGATTACATCCCTATGAATCATTCGATAACCACATTGACTATCAAGTATTTTTTGTCCTGTTACTAATGACAAGAGTTTTGAAGTAATCAAATTCGACATTATTCTGTGAACAGGCATAGTT
>DAOWAQ010000328.1 GCA_030634505.1 Calditrichia bacterium | reverse complement strand
TAGTAACCCATCAGTAACACCAATTTGAGCTCTCTCTTCAGAATTTAAATAAACATGTGAAGTTGACGCCGGATGACTGATCAAAGTTGATATATCACCAAGACTTACTGTAAACAAAATTAGTTGCAGATTTTCCATTACCTTTTTGGCCGCTTCCCATCCACCTTTTACTTCAAAAGCAAGCATTCCCGTAAAGCCACTGAACTGTTTTTTGTTCAATTCAAATTGAGAATTACTTTCCAATCCTGCATGAAAAACATTATTAATTTTTGGATGAGTAGAAAGAAATTTAGCTAATTCCATGGAATTATAATTTTGTTTTTCAATACGTACTCCCAAAGTCCTGATTCCACGAATTATTAACCAGGCTATTATCGGCGCCATGGTAGGGCCGAATGTTTTCATGATCGGTCGAATTGTCTCTATCTCATCTTCGTTTCCGCAAACTATCCCACCGATTAAATCAGAATGTCCTCCAAGATATTTGGTAGCAGAATGAATAACTGTATCAGCTCCGAATTCCAGGGGGCGAAAGTTTGGTGGAGGAGTGAAAGTATTATCAACAACAAGTTTACAATTACCTTTTTGAGCAAGTTTTTTCCAAAATGAAATATCTGAAGTAATCAATGTCGGATTGGCTAGCGGTTCAGTGTAAAGCACTTTTGTATTTATTTTAATTGCATCTTCTACTTCTGAGTGATTACGTGGATCGACGAAAGTGACATCAATCTTGAATCTGGAAAGCTGCTTTTGGAAAAATGTATAGGTTCCACCATAAATGTAAGCGGAGGAAACTATATGATCTCCGGGTTCGCAATATGCTAATATTGTAGAAGTAATAGCAGCCATACCCGAAGCAAATGCGAGTGCCGAAGAACTCCCTTCAAGATCAGCTACAATTTCACTAAGTGTATCAACAGTAGGATTTGAATATCGGGAATAAATATGTCCCGGAGTTTTACTCAATAATATATCAGTACCACTTTCAACATTCTCGTATAAATAATTGGAAGATTGAAATATGGGGACACTCGGTGTTCGTACATTTGAAAAGTCTTTACCTTCACCGGATTTAATTATTTTTGTAATTATGTTCCATTTATTTTTATTCTTCATCGCTATCTCCAAGGTTTAACGATTCCACAACTTGTTTGATTATATCCCAATGATAACCTTTTTGTTTTAAATAATTGACTAATTTGGTTTTTCTTTCAATTGAGGATAATTTTTGATTTAACACATTTAGTTTTTTATTAACCAGGATAGTACAATTTTTTGTTTGATGTGCCACATCATAATTATTATTTATGAGCGAATCAATTACTTCAGAATAAACGCCTTTTTGTAATAACTTATTTTTGATTAGTAATGGTCCGGTTTTTTTCAACCTTATTTCATCAGTAAGAAAAGCATTGGCAAACGTTTCATCATTTAAATAATTATTAGATTTAAATTCTTCAATAATGGAATCAATTAAATTCGGGCTCTTACTTTTCTTGAACAACTTGTCTTTAAGTTCTTTAATACTATGCGGTCTTCGGGCGAGGAATCGCAATCCCGAATCTTTTAGAGAAATATATTCTTCATTTTCTTGTAATTTGAGAAGTAAATCCGGAGTAACACTTGTACCAACCTGCAATCCATATTTAAGAAGGGTGTCGCTGGAAACTCCAATAAGGAATTCATTATCGCTAAAAATAGAAAAGCGATTTTTTCTTTTCTTCTGTGATTCAATTCGTGATATTAGAAAATCGCTCATATATTGGAGTGAATATTTTAGTGATGTGTCATTTCGAACGAGTCCCGTATTAATCGGGATGAGGAGAAATCTAAAAAACGAGATTCCTCGTTACACTCGGGATGACATGGACGGCAAAACCCACTAACAATCATTTTCAATCCGAACGTAGATAAACATCTCATTTTCATGGCAAAACGAGATCTCTCATTATATTCGAGATGACATTAGCCGAGAAATTAATAATCATGTCATTTCGACTGCAGGGAGAAATCTGTATTTTTAATTGTTTCCAATTTTAATTTGCCGATTCTGTTTCTTTATCTTTTTTCTCTTCCTCTTTCTCTGATGAATCACCAAAACCTAAACTCTCTCTAACTTTGGCTTCCATCTCTGCCAGAATTTTTACTTCTTCTTTTAGAAACCGTTTTACATTTTCCCGACCCTGACCTAACCGTGTATCACCGTAAGAAAACCATGTACCACTTTTTTGAATGAGATTTAATTCAGTTGCCAGATCCAAAATATCACCTTCTTTTGAAATGCCGAGAGAATACATGATGTCAAACTCTGCAACCTTAAATGGTGGAGCCATTTTGTTTTTCACAATCTTTACTTTAGTTCTGTTGCCAACCATATCCTGGCCTTCTTTGATTGTTGCTATTCTTCGAATATCCATTCTGATCGATGTATAAAATTTAAGCGCTCTGCCACCTGTTGTTGTTTCCGGATTGCCAAACATGATACCTATTTTTTCACGAATCTGGTTTATAAAAACTACACTGGTGTTCGATTTACTGACTGAAGCGGTTAGTTTTCGCAATGCCTGGGACATAAGACGCGCTTGCAATCCCATGTGAGAATCTCCCATTTCTCCCTCGATTTCGGCACGGGGCACTAATGCAGCAACAGAATCAATTACGATCACATCCAATGCTCCGCTGCGGACAAGCGTCTCTACAATTTCTAAAGCTTGTTCTCCGGAATCAGGTTGTGATACAAGCAGGTTAACTGTATCGACCCCCAATTTTTTTGAATAGGATGGATCAAGCGCATGTTCGGCATCGACAAAAGCTGCATGACCTCCTGCTTTTTGTGCTTCTGCAACAATATGCAAAGCCAGGGTGGTTTTACCTGAGGATTCGGGCCCATAAATTTCAATAATTCTTCCCCTGGGAATACCACCAATTCCCAATGCGGCATCAAGCGAAATCGAACCGGTGGATATTACATCGATATTAATTTTGCTGCTATCTCCCAGTTTCATAATTGCACCCTTACCAAACTGGCGTTCAATTTGAGTTACAGCAACATCAATGGCTTTAGATTTGTCTTCATTTAAACTCATTATTACTCCACAGTTAAAAATTTATTTTAAGATTTTGTTTACAAAATTTTAAGAATTTAAAAGTCGAACAACAGTTTTAAAAATAACAAATAAATAACTAATTTAAAAATATTTCTCTGATTTATTTTTTGAACAAAACTAATTTTATTTATTTGAATTTTGGATCTTTAGAAAGCCTTTTGCCCATGCTGGTCATGTGTTCGTCCAAATATCCGATGGTTTCATAAAACTTTATAACATCTTCATTATTGCTTCTAATTTGTAAATTAATTTTCGGACAGCCAATGTCTAATAGTTTTTGTTCAATAAC
>DAOWAQ010000342.1 GCA_030634505.1 Calditrichia bacterium | reverse complement strand
GGTTGTTTGAAATTGCTGATAAAGGAACTTTTTTCCTGGATGAAATTGGAGACAGTTCTGTTGCACTCCAAGCAAAATTATTGCGAGTGCTACAAAATCAGGAAATCATGCGACTGGGAGATTCACAGGTTAAGAAAGTTAATGTCAGAATAATTGCAGCAACCAATAAAGATCTGGCACAACTATCCAAAGAAGATAAATTTCGTGATGATTTGTTTTACAGGCTAAACGTCTTTCCAATAACCATTCCTCCATTGCGTGAAAGAATCGGAGATATTACGTTATTAACAAAGTTTTTTTTAAATAAGTATTCCAAGCGAAAAATGCATTTACATCGTGATACAATAAAAAAGATGGAAAATTATTTCTGGCCAGGTAATGTGCGTCAATTAGAAAATATATTGCAACGGGCGTTGATCTTATGTGATGGTAATGAATTACAGCCTGAGCAGGTAATAATTGAAGATCAGGGAAACTTGAATACTTTTAAAGGTACGTTAAAAGATTTCGAGATGACGTTGCTGCATAAAAGACTAAAAGATTTTAATGGAAATAAAACCCAGGCTGCTAAATCATTGGGGGTTTCTGTCAGATGGATCCAGCTGAAGCTGAAAGGACAGGAGAATTAGAATTTAAGATGGAAAATTTAAGATTTAAAAAAACTATTAAAGTACTTTGACACTGATAATGATGCAAAAATTATTTGAAAAATTCGAGATTGTTGAAGTTTTAAAAAAGGATGATCATTCAACGGTTTACCTGGCAAATCATATATATCTTGGTAAAAAAATAATTCTTAAAACTTTGGATACTGATAAGATAACTGACACAACGATATTAAGCAGATTTAAACGCGAAGCGAAAATACTGGCAAAATTGGATCATCCAAATATTATTAAAGTGCTGGATTTTGGAACATATCAAAATCATTTTTACCTGTCATTTGAATATTTTGATAGTAGGAACCTGCGTGAACATTTAAATAACGGGGAATTCTCAGATACTGAAAAAAAGTCGCTCTTCATTCAACTCTTAAAAGGATTAAATGCTGCACATTCAGCAAATATCATTCATCGGGATATTAAACCTGAGAATATTTTGGTTAATAAATCTTTGAAATTAAAAATTGCAGATTTTGGCCTGGCAATTGAGGAAGATGAGAATCTACTTACAAATAAATCTTCAATAGTTGGTACACCAGCTTACATGTCGCCGGACCAAATTAAAGGAGAAAAATTAACGCCGCAATCAGATATATTTTCACTTGGAATTGTTGTATATGAATTATTTTCAGGAAAAAATCCTTTTTTAGGAAAAGATATCAATGAAACAATTAATCACATTTTAAGCTTTAAAGAAGAGAAAATTTTTGAACAGTTCCCACGCATTGATGATAAAATATTACGTTGTATTAAAAATATGCTAAAAAAGGATTCTGAACAAAGACCAGAATCAATCAGCGAATTGTTTAAAGAATTGGACGTATTTGACAGTACAGAATTACAACAAGATACAAAAAGGAAATTCAGATCAAAGTTATTCATTTATCCATTGTTTTCGGTTATAGTTATAATAACACTTATTTTGATTGTTTTTTTAAATAAAAAAGATGTATTATTTGAATCTCTTGAAAACAAAAAAGATTTATCTATAACGAGTAAGTCTGATAAAGTTGAAAGCAATCAAAAAATAAATACTATTGCAGAAAATAAAGTACAGAAAAACAACAGGCTTAAAGATGAAATAAAAGAAGATAAAATAGTTAGAGAAAATAATGAAATACATAATAATATATCACATGAACCCGCAAAATTGTCTATCCAATGTTTGCCCTGGGCTGATATAATGCTTGATTCAAATGAGATCAAAAATAGTAACGGATATTTTAGTCTTGAACCGGGAATTCATAAAATTGAACTGTTGAATCCGGGTTATCCAAAATATTCTACAGAAATAAAATTGGAATCTGGGGAAATTAAATCTTTTAAAATACACCTTGATACGCTGTTTGGATATTTTGATTGCAAGGTTTTCCCCTGGGGTGAAGTTTTTATCGATGGACAACATGCGGGACAAACACCATTTTTGAAACCGGTTATTTTGAATCCGGGAGATCATTCATTATCGGTTCATAATCCTGAGTATGAAACTGTTAATAAATCATTTGTTATTGTCAAAAAAGAGACTTTACATTTTGAGATTAATTTAAGTCAGAAAAATTGAAATATTATAGGTTTAATAAAATATAGATGGTATAAATATTGCATGGTTCTTAATAGTAAAATAAATTTGTAGACTAAAATGAAAAAAACATTTTATATATTATTGTTATTCGTTTTGTTTTCTTTCAATTCTAAAGGAAATAATAATCAATGGCAGGTGTTGGGCAATATGCCTCATTCTGTATCGGGTGGAGAAGCCATCGCTTTAGATTCATTTATAGTTGTTTTAGGTGGAAACTTTGACTCGCTGGGAATGCCGGTTAATTTCATTCAGATATATTATCCTCATTCTAACAGGTGGGAGTTTGCCTCTTCAATGAATGAAAACCGCTATGGTTTCGTCGCGGACAAATATGGAGATAGTTCAATTGTCAGCTGTGGCGGCGTCTGGGAACCATCAATAAATTTATTTAGCCTGGAAATATGGAATTATAAAAATCCGGAACCACCGCAAATTTATAACCATGATTATAATTTTGGACGTGTGTATTTATCTGGTCATGTATATAATGAACGTTTGTTTTTAATTGGCGGATTTAATTCTCCGGCGATAGGGGATTCTTTATTATTACCTTATATCACCGAATATAATATTCCATTAGCAACAACTGTCAGTACAACTAATGCTGTTTATAATCCAGTTTTCTTACCTTATCATCAAATGACTGTAATAAAAAATGATGAAATTTTCATTGCCGGTGGATCGTATTATTGGATGCTGGATGGCATTTATAAATTCAATGTAAACACATATGCTTTTCAACAGGCCGGAAATCTAATGGAACCCAGAGCGGGTGGGGAGGCTGTTTCCGATAGTGAGTTGATTTACATAATTGGCGGGTATAACGAATCACGCGATGCCCTGAATACTGTGGAAATATATAATACTATTACAGACAGTATTTGGGCGGGTCCCTTGCTTAATTTCGAGAGAAAAGAATTAATGGCGGTGAAATTTGAAAATTCGATATATGTGTTTGGCGGCGTTAATAATTTTCTTATGCCGGTCCCGATAGTTGAAAAATTAGATTTAATCACAGCTATTGATGACTTCGAACCGGAAAAAGCAGAAAGTTTCCGGTTGGGGAATAATT
>DAOWAQ010000139.1 GCA_030634505.1 Calditrichia bacterium | reverse complement strand
TTTCAATTAAGTAAACTGAGGATAATGATTGAAGACATCAGGATTTTAATGCGGCGATTCAAGCATTTTAAAGATGTTACAATGCATAATGAGAGAATTGACGGTGATTTGCTTATAAGAGCTATTGATAAACTGATTAAGGATTTATCAAATGAATTAGGTAGAAGCATAATATTTAAAAATTCTAAGTTTGAAAGTTCTGATATCCCAATTTCTCATCAAAAAATTGTACGAGAATTTCTAATTATTCTGACTCGCTTCTCTATTTATTATGGCATAGAACAGCCCCAGGAACGCAAAGAAGCTAACAAAAATCCGGTAGGTACACTTGAAATCGAAACATTTATTGATAAAAACACTTTTGGCTTTAAACTAAGGCATGATGGTCGATTAGCTAAAATTGAAAGATTACTGCAAAAAACACTAGAATCTGCAGATGCAATTGTGTTGGAGGAAGATAAGATTTCTGAGAATAATCAATTAGGCTCTGAAGTTATTAAATTTTTATTTATGCCTAGTATTGCCACCTCTAATCTTTCAGAAGCAGAATATAGTAAAGAGATATTTAAAGACATGGAACTGGTTAAAAAGAAGTTGAAAATGCATGGTGGCAAAATAAAGATAACATTTTCCAGTGAACAACACTGCGAATACACAGTATCCTTTTTTAAAATTTAAAAATCATTATTTTAAAGAGTTTAGTGACCTTAAATAATAATTATTTCCTTCGTAAGTAATCGCTTTAAGAATTTTACTTTTTATCATTCGTTCAACAATTTTCCAATCGGTATTTCCTTTTTCTAAGAAAGACTCCAGGTGTTCTTCTTTAAGAGGATGTACCGATGTTATCTTTAATATTTCGTTTTCGATATCATTGATAGGGATAAAATTATCATCTTCGAAGTTTATTAAAAGCTCCACTTTGGGCACGTATTCTGAAAATATTTCAAAAATCTTCAAAATTGTTTTTTCGTCCGGTTTTTTAGCATTTTCATTTGCCGGGGGACGAACGGGGATAGAAATATAAGCTGTTTCTGGATTTAGTTTTGCAATAAATTCAGCTAATTCATGAATATGATTCTCATTAGAATTAACCTTGTTTACTATCATCGATTCAGTTACAAAATTTCTATTTTTTGAATAATTATTAAGTCCACTTATGATAGATGAGAATCGGAGCATTTTATTTGGTTGATTTATTTTTCTCCAGATTTTTTCGTCAACCGTGTCAATTTTTAATGATACCCAATCTGCTTTTTTTATATCATTTCTAACATCATCGATCCATATCAATGAACTATTTGAAATAATTGCTATTTTATAGCCAAGCAATTTTAACAAGTCAATAGATTTTCCCAAATTGATATCAAAGGTCGGTTCACCCGATGGAACAAAGGTAATGAAATCAATATTAATCCCTTTTTTTCTTGATTTTTTAATTATTTCCTGCACATCAGCAAAAATATCTTCAGGGCTGTAAAAGGATTTACGTTTAATATATGTTTTGTTTGTGGTTCCAAGTTGACAATAAATACATGAATATGAACAATGTTTGGCAGGAATATTATTTATTCCTAAACTTCTTCCAAGTCTTCTTGAAGGAACTGGTCCAAATACCATCATCTTTAAATCCAAAATTGGTTAAATCAACTTTAAATAGTAGTTCAAAAATTGAACCAATAATTAAATTCACTTATAAATGGGACGGTTGGTTATATTGTGGGCTCTTTTAAAAAGAGAAAACATTGCAAATATGCAACATACAATGCAATGAAGATGCAATTATGCAATATTTAGTGGGATGGCATTACACAGTTTAATAGAATTTGAAATTCTATATTAAATTATATTTTTTCATTTTTCGCCAAAGAGTAGAAACATCAATCGAAAGACATTCCGCTGTTTTTTTTCGGTTACCATCAAACTTTATTAAGGTATCCTTAATAACTTGTATTTCTGCAGATTGAATAGAGGTGTTGTTTGAATCATTCTCACTTTGTGCTTTGGCTTGATTACTCAACCAAATAGGTAAATGTTCAGGTTTGATAGAATTGGTATGACAGAGCACGAAAGTGTGTTCCAATACATTCTCTAATTCCCGAATATTACCAGGCCATGTATGATTTTGCAAAATATTTGAAACTTCCGGGCAAATGCATTCGATGTTTTTGTTAAATTTGTAGTTTAATTTTTCGAGAAAATGTTTTAATAGAAGTGGTAAGTCATCCAAACGTTCCTTTAAGGGTGGCAGGTGTATATTGAAAACATTTATCCGATAATACAAATCTTCTCGAAATGCTCCACTCCGTACTTCTTCTTTTAAATCTTTGTTAGTAGCCGCTATTAATCGAATATCTAAATTGATGTTTTTTGTACCGCCAACGCGTTGGAATTTACGTGTTTCAAGTACGCGTAATAGTTTTACTTGTACCGCTAAAGAAACATCACCAATTTCATCAAGGAATAGTGTGCCTCCTTGTGCTAATTCAAAGTGACCGAGTTTTGTACGTATTGCTCCGGTAAAGGCTCCACGTTCATGTCCAAATAATTCGCTTTCCAGTAAAGTTTCCACAAAGGCACTGCAATTTACAACAACAAATGGATCTGTATTTCGATGACTATTTAAATGTATTGCTCTGGCTACCAGTTCCTTCCCAGTTCCACTATCACCGGTAATTAGCACTGTACTATCTGTTTGTGAAACATTTTCAAGCATTACATACAATTTTTGCATCACTTTACTTCGACCGATTATATTTTCAAATTTGTATCTTTCCTCCAAATGAGTAGTAAGATTCTTAATCTCAGAAATATCAAGGAATGTTTCTACACCCCCAATGGTATTGTTGACTCCATCAAATAATGGGGCAGAGTTAACCCTAATTGGAATTTGTTCATTATTTTTTTTGCTAATCACTAACTCATTATCGACCATTGTTTTCTGTTCGCTCATCGAAAATTCCATTTGGCAACCGTTTTTGCATAGTTTTGATTTGAAAATATCCCAACATTGCTGCCCGATTGCCTCTTCTTGCGAATACCCTGTAATTCTTTCTGCAGAGTGGTTAAATGAAGTAATTTTCCAGTCATCATCAATAGTAAATGTACCTTCAGTCCTACTATTAAAAATGGATTCGAGCCTGTTCTTTTCGCTTAGTATTTCCAGCGATTTCTGATTTAGGGATTCAACGAGCGATAGCATTTCTTTTATATTACGAAAAATAAATACCACGCTTATAATATCACCGCTTTTTTTTTTAATAGGGGTGATGGAGGAAATAACCTCAAGGATTTTATTCTCTGAATTTGTAATATTAATTGTAAAATTTGAAATAGATTTTCCGGTTTTAAAAGTACTAATTATATGATCACAGTCTTTTTCCGAATTCCTGAATAATATTTTTATATCTTTTAATATAACTTCATTTTCAGTAAGCCCGGAAATTCTGGAAGCTGCTTCATTAAAAGCTATAATTTCCATTTCTCGATTTATTACTACGATTCCGTCGGTCGTAACAATCTCTTTATTATAGAATTTGGAGTCCATGTTGAGAGAAGTTACTCAAATTATTCAAATGGTTCAATGCAGATAAATCAGATTATATTTTTAAAAACCAAATAATACTAATAAAATAAAATTGTCCGTAGCATGGCATTAATTTTGCCTTTTAAATATTAATTAATACTCATAATTAATGTTGGTGAGTAATATTTTATCTTAGGAGATTTATTTAATGGGTAATCAAAATCGTCGCGATTTTTTAAAGTCAGCAATTTCAATTGGGACTGCGACTGCTGGATTAAATTCTTCAAAACTTAATGCTAAACCAAAAAATATTTTATCGGAAGATCGAATGGGGGTTTTAGTTGATACTACCGTATGTGTCGGTTGCCGATTGTGTGAGCAGGCTTGTCAGATAGCCCATGGTTTTTCTGATCAGGATATTGACACAATTAAATCACAAACCGAAATAAAAGAATTTAGAAGGCCTGATCATAAATCAATGACGGTTGTGAACCAGTTCAATAATCCGGATAACATTGAAAATCAGATAAACGTAAAAGTACAATGTATGCATTGTGATCATCCTGCTTGCGTATCAGCATGTATAGTTGGGGCATTCACAAAAGAGGAAAATGGGACTGTACTATGGGATTCTGATAAATGCATTGGCTGTCGTTATTGTATGGTTGCCTGTCCTTTTCAGATTCCTGCCTTCGAGTTTGACATAGCAATTCATCCAAATATTGTTAAATGTGATTTTTGTTTTGACAGAACAAAAGAGGGGCAATTACCGGCATGTATTGAAATTTGTCCTGTTGAGGCTCTTACTTACGGCAAACTATACGAATTACACAAACTGGCTCATGATAAAATAAAAAATTATCCTGATAGATATATAGATCGTATTTTTGGTGATTTGGAAGTAGGTGGAACATCGTGGCTTTATTTAGCAAGCAGGGATTTTAATGATTTAGGGTTTCCTAAATTGAGCCATAATCCCTCCCCGGGAGTGTCTGAAGCCATCCAGCATGGAGTATTTGCTTACTTTATCCCACCTATCTCTGTTTATGCATTATTAGGTGGGGTTATGTGGCTTACAAAAAATAAAAATAATACAGAATCTGAATAGGAGAAAACGATGGAAGCTGTTATGAAACCAAATCTTATGACAAAAAAATATTTTACTCCCGGAGTAATAGTTCTATCAATACTTGCTCTAAATGGATTAATAATATTATTAGGAAGACTTATTTTTGGATTGGGTGCAATTACAAATTTAAGCAATCAATATCCCTGGGGTATTTGGATTGGTATTGATGTAGCTGCCGGAGTTGCACTGGCTGCGGGAGGATTTACAACAGCAGCTATTGGACATATTTTTCACAGAGAAGATTATCATGCTATCATACGACCTGCATTATTAACAGCCTTGCTGGGATATACTTTTGTAGCTTTAGGTGTTTGTGTTGATTTAGGAAGATGGTATTATATCTGGCATCCGCTTATCATGTGGAATGGAAACTCTGTTTTGTTTGAAGTAGGTATTTGTGTTATGGCTTATATGACGGTATTATATATTGAATTCATTCCAATAGTGACAGAAAGATTTATTGGACAAGTAAAAATGATTGGCTTATTAGAAAAATTTAATGATACAATTGATTGGATCTTAAGAAAATTGGATAAAGGTTTGTCAAAAGTAATGTTTGCGTTTATTATTTTAGGAGTAGTTCTTTCCTGTCTTCATCAATCATCGGTGGGAACTTTGATGGTTATCGCAGGAGAAAAAATGCATCCACTCTGGCAAACACCCATATTACCTTTGCTCTTTTTACTTTCAGCTATATCGGTGGGTTTCCCAATGGTAATTATGGAATCAATACTTGCTTCAAGATCATTTGGCCTTAAACCGGAAATGCATATTTTGACAAAATTGGCAAGATATGTCGGACCTTTGCTTGGAATTTACCTGGCATTCAGGATTGGCGATATAGTGATCAGAGAAGCGTTTTATCATCTCGCTGAATTCACTACTGAAAGCGTCATGTTTTACATTGAGATAATAATTGGGGTTATAATACCTTTGCGAATGTTATTCATTGAGAAAGTTATTAAATC
>DAOWAQ010000052.1 GCA_030634505.1 Calditrichia bacterium | reverse complement strand
ATATCCGTAGGTAAGACTTGTCCCGAAACATATAATAGATTGTTGATTTGACCAATTAATGGTTATAGCTGGTAATTCTTCAACTTCTGGTATTATTTTTGGAGCCGGATCAATAGAGAAATTACACTGTACTAAAAATATTATGCTGGATAAAATTATTAAGATTTGATTGATTTTTTTTAACATATTAACTGACCACATTTCGAATAATTATCTAACCAAATTAAGCTATTTAGCACAAAAAGATTGTAGTTTGCAAAGATGTCGTTTTCAGATTTTAAGAACAATCAAAATATTCACCAATACTATTTTTATCAGATTTTCGAAAACATTTTTTTATTATCTGCTTTTTTTGTTGTTTATGTAACAAAAATAATTAAAAGAATTAAATCATTTATTTAGTAAAAATCAATATTATTCTAAAAATATTTAGAGAAATAATTAAAACTGAACAGCTAACCCAAGTCCGTAACTTGAGGAATTTATCCGGGGATATATACTGTAATTTAAACTTTTACTTGATGTAGAATTTTTGTCATGTAGTTTTACAACTTTTAATCCAATTACTGTACCTAACGCCGCACCCAGAATCGTATCAGAAAACCAATGTTTATCAATATATATTCTTTGGAATGCAGTCAAACTCGCCATTGAATATAAGGCAATAGAGGCATACATATTATCAAAACGATTTGAAAGTACGGTAGCAATAGTAAATGCTGAAGAAGTGTGCCCGGAAGGCAGGGATGTTTCTTCAAATTCATTTTCAAACTCGAACATCTCCAGTTTATAACTTCCTTCGTTTATATAAGGTCTGCCTCTACCAAACATCATTTTCGCTCCCTGGGTGACTAATCCATTGAAAAGCATTGCTTCCGCCAGCATTTGCCCTGTCTGCCTGGTATAATTATCTCTGCCTATTAAACCGCCTACATATAACATTCCGCTCAAAAGCGCTCCATATTGCGGATCACCAAATTTCTCACTTACAAAAGCAACCTTATCAAGTGATTTGCTATGGTTTTTTGACACACTGGTTCTGATTGGCTGATCTAAAGTGAATGATGCAGCGGCAATTCCCAGTATAGCGCTTGTGAGATATAAATCATTTTTATCAAAATGGAATGGACTTTGAAATAAATTAGATTCAACATTATAAAATGTAACGACATCGGACTTTAGATTTTCATATATTGAAGTATTCTTGAAGTTGTTATTAAATGGAACGTCACCGAGTTGGGCGTATAGCGTCGAAGCAGAAATACAGACTAAACAGAAAATTATTTTTAGATTATTCATTTATCCCCCGGATTAAATTACACATCAGTAAAAATTTTCTAATTCGCCTCCTGAAACATATATCTTTATTTAGTAATTTTCTTTGAATATAAAATGTAATAGCAGTAATAACAACAAAAATGGTAAAAATGTTTCTTTATTATACAAAAAAATTAAATTATTTTGATTTAATATCATTATTTAATATGTGTAAATTTCATAGATTATATCTTTTCAAATTTAAATTCTCTTAAATGATCAGATTTTTTATTATCTGTGGATATTTTAAATAATCTGCCGATTATTAATTTAACATTCATATCATTAACTAACAGGATTTTCATAATGAAAATTCAGATTCTTGCCCATGACGGCAAAATATTAGAGACAATAGACGAAGTACACATACATCTTAAATCCCAGGGCGGAATGGGTTCATTAATTGATAAAATTCTTGATGTTTATAAAGATAAATATTCCAAATATATGTATGAGCAATATCAATTGGAGCGTAGAAGCGGTGATGATAGAAGACATGACGGAGAGGAAGAAAGAAGGATTAATAAATAAATCTATTATTTATTAAACATTGAATAGAGTTAATTAGACTTTATTTCCAATATCTGAAATCGTCTTAGGTTTGCCTTTATCATCAATTGCTACATATACTACTGTTGCTTCTGTAACTTTTATACATTTCTCGTCAAACCTGTTTCTCAGTGCACAGACTTCCACATCAACTGTAACTGAAGTTCTTCCCTTTTTTACAACTTTGCCATAACAACTAATAATATCACCAACCAGAACCGGATGTTTAAATGTAAATTCGTTTACCGCAACTGTAACTACCCTGCTTTTTACTAATTGTGAAGCAACCACAGCGCCTGCCATATCTACCTGCGACATTATCCATCCACCAAATATATCGCCCATTGGATTTGTGTCTCTCGGCATAGCAAGTACACGTAACGCCGGTTCTAAATTTCCATGATATTTTGAGTGTTCAACATTCATAATTAAAATATTTTAATACAACAAATGATAAATTCATTAAGATTCAATCCACTTTTCTGCTTCCTCTACATCTTTAAATATAGAGATTTCATTTTTTGATGCACTGTCCATCATTATTTGATACATTCTTGATAAGCCATAATCTAAATCTTTCGATACTATAAGGGCTGCTTTACTTTTTCCACTTTTCCCCCAACCCTTACTGACAAATTCCATTACATTTCTCACTTCTGATGAGGATATTTTTGAAAAATCGGCTTTTCGAAGATCCCAAAAAACATTCATATCAGGAATAAAATCAGTAGAATTATACACGTTTTTTAAATATTCGATTAACTCCATGGTATCAATATAGCCTTCAATTAAATGCATTCTAATGTTTTTTTTAGAATTAATTTTAGTTGATATTTTCATTTTGCTCTTAAATTTAATATTTAAAATTGAAGACTTAACAAAACTAATTAATTTAATATTTCTAAAGTTTTCTAATCAGTGAAGGTATCTAAATCAGAATGAAATCATTTTAGGAGAATATACTATTTTGATTATCAATATTAGCCGAAATACTGTCTTAACAAATTGCTTCTTGAGTTATTACGAAGTTTGTTTAGTGCTTTTTCCTTAATTTGTCTTATGCGTTCCCTGGTTAACCTGAATTCTATTCCAACTTCTTCAAGCGTATGTGCTTTTTCGCCATCTAATCCGTAATATAATTTTAGTATTCTTGATTCCCTGTCAGATAAAGAGTGCAAAATATGATTAACTTCATCCCGTAGCGATTGATCCATGATATCAGCATCTGGTTCAGGATCATTGTTATTTGGTAAAATATCCATTAACCTGTTTTTTCCATCAGCATGGATAGCAGAATCCATTGAGACTGCCCTGGTGGCTTTTTTAACAGTTAATGTTACTTCTTCTGAATCAATTTCCAACACATCTGCAATTTCTTCACTTGTAGGAGCCCGATCATATTTTTGTTCCAATTGACTGAAAACTTTTCCTATCTTGGTGAGTGTACCTACACGATTCATAGGCAATCTTATCAATCGGGTTTTTTCGGCTATTGCCTGTAAAATGCCCTGTTTTATCCACCACACCGCATAAGATATAAACTTAAATCCCCGTGTTTCATCAAACCTATGCGCGGCTTTCATCAGCCCCAGGTTTCCTTCATTGATTAAATCTTCAAGGGACATACCATGATTTTGGTAAGTTTTCGCCACACTGACAACAAATCGTAAATTTGCACTTACTAATTTTTTTAACGCTTTCCGGTCATTTTGTTTGATCCGGATAGCAAGTTCAATTTCTTCTTGAGGCGTAAGTAATTCAACTGCGCCAACTTCTTT
This sequence comes from Calditrichia bacterium, assembly GCA_030634505.1. Taxonomy (GTDB): domain Bacteria; phylum Calditrichota; class Calditrichia; order JAJRVZ01; family JAJRVZ01; genus DAOWAQ01. The sequence continues at coordinate 5,980 of DAOWAQ010000052.1, read as the reverse complement.
AAAGTATCTTTCTAGTGATTGTGTTCCTTTTAGGGGTATACTTGCCAACTATTTTACCTTTATATTTTATGATTGTTTATAATATAATACTTATTACATGAAAATGTTCAAATTTTCTACAAATTAATAATAGTAACTCCCGAATCGCCTTCTCCGTACTTAGCCAAATTAAATGATCTGATCATTGAATTTTTACGTAGGAATGTATGAATGCTTTTCCGTAAAGCACCCGTCCCTTTGCCATGAATAATGCGAATTTCTATCCATTCAGAATGCTGGGCAAGATCAAGATATCTTTCCAGTTCGATCAAGGCGTCATCAGATTGCAGACCTCTCAAATCAACTTCATTCTGAACTTGTTTTATAACCGGTTTTATTCCACCAGATTTAGGTTCATGCAATTTTATATCGTTAGAAATTTCCACATCTTCAAGTGGTACTTTAAATTTTACACCTTTTGTTTCAATCTCAATTTCTTTTTTATCTTTATTGACTGATTGTATTTCACCAGTCAGGTCAAACTTTGTGCTTTTAACTAGTTGTCCAATGGATAGATCGCTTATTTCTAAAACTTTATTTGGTCTATCAGTTTTAATTTTGTTTTTCAATTCTGCTATTGATAATTTTGTTTTCTTAATTATCTCAGGTGCTGCATTAGATTTTTTTATGTCAGCAACGAGGTTTTCTATGGTTTTATTAACATCCTGTAAAATTTTACCTGCTTCTTCTTTCGCCTCTTTTTCAAATTTATTTTTTTTCTTTTTTAATTCCTCTGCTCTTTGCTGGTAAATATTTTTCAAACCTTCAAGTTCGGTATTTTTGATTGATATTTCTTGCATTATTTTATGATACTTCTGCTTTTCTTTAGTAAGATCGATTAATAAACTATCCAATTCATTGCTGGAACCACCCATCCGTGCCCTTGCTACATTAATAATTTCCTTATCCATTCCCAATCTTTGAGAAATTTCAAATGCATAGCTACTTCCGGGTAAACCAACATCGAGTTTGAACAATGGTCGTAGTGACTCTATATCAAACTGCATGGCTGCATTTTGTACATTATCTGTATTAAATGCATATTCTTTTAGTGCTCCCTGATGTGTTGTAGCAACCGTTACTATTCCTTCTTCATTCAATTTATCCAAAATCGCGATGGCCAATGCTGAACCTTCCGCAGGATCAGTGCCACTTCCAATTTCATCTATTAACACCAAACTGTTTTTGTTTACATTTTCAATTATTTGGTTAATATTTTTTATATGTGATGAAAAAGTACTCAAATCGTTTTCAATTGACTGTTCATCACCTATCACAGCAAATATGTTATCACAAATTGGAAATTTAGACCCTTCTCCTACCGGAATGTGAAAACCTGATTGAAACATCATTTGCAATAAGCCCAAAGTTTTTATGGCAACTGTTTTCCCCCCGGCATTGGGTCCACTAATTACAAGTATCTTGAAATCATGCCCTAGTTCCAATTCCAAAGGAATTGCAGATTCATTTATCATATTTAGTAATATTGGGTGAAAACCTTTTCGTATATCCCAAATAAAATCAGAAGATATTTCCGGCGCTATTGCATTTTCACTAATTGAATACCTTGCTTTAGCCTGCAGAATATCAAAATATATAATTGTATTAAAATTTTTGATTATTTCTTCCGAAACTTCACGAATATTATCAGAGATTCGCTGTAAGATTTTAATAATTTCATTTTTCTCTGCCCGATACAATTCATTTAACTGGTTGTTAAGTTGCACTACCTCTAAAGGCTCAACATACTGTGTCTGTCCCGTTTGAGACTGTCCATGTATAATTCCGGGAATTTTATTGAGAGAAAATTCGCGAACCGGCAAAACCAATCGACCTTCGCGTAATGTAATATATTCTTCCTGTAAATGTTCTGTTTTTTTTCTAATTATCCTGTCCAGCATTATATGTATCTGCTTATGTTGATAGCCAATTTCACTGCGAATATTCTTTAATTCTTTACTGGCATTATCATAAACATTTCCGGCAGGATCAATTGTATTTTTAATCAAATTATACAATGTCGATAAATCATATATTGAATCTGCCAACTTATACAAATTTGGAAATCGGTCTGCATATTTGTCAAAAAACTTTCTTAAGTCTAAACTGATTTCCAATATATTCTGAACAACCTGACAATCCGAAATTTCTAAATAACTACCAATTGGCTCTATTTTATGCAAAGTTTCCCGGATATCAGCAAACGACCAAATGGGAAAACCTGCTTCTGCCAGATAAATTTCTTTTGCCTCCGAAATTTCAGACATTTTAATACGCAATTCCGATGCATTATTTATTAATTCTGAATCTCTAAGTCGTAATTTAGAAATATCGCTATTACAGGATTTGGATATAAGATCGAGAATTATATCAAATTCCAGATTTTTTAAACTTTCTGAGTACATTTTAATTTTGTATGTCTCTTGATTCTTGTATATAGTTGTAAAGCTCTGGTCCTATTAATTCCAGTAAAGGATAAAAAACACTTTCATTTTTACCTGCTTTTTCTAAGAATGTACCGGACAAAGGTATCAAATTTAATAGGAATGCCGTAATTCCCAGGATTAATATTGCTTTAATTGTACCAAAAATTGCCCCTAGTAAACGATTTAACCAGCCAAGCATGGCAAACTTAAGTGTTTTGGTTATTACACTTGCAGCCAATCTTAAACCGATATTAATTGAAATAAATATAACAGCAAAACTTATAATATTTGAGATCGAGTCAGGTATTTGTGGAAAATATTCTTTAAAAACAAATATGGATAAATAATCATAATAACTGATTGCAATTAAATAACCTGCTATCAGACCGATAACAATTGTTAGTTCAAGAATAAAACCGCGAAATAAACCTCGAAGTAAAAAGAATGAAGTTATGATAATTACAATTAAATCTATAAAATTCATCAGGTGAGTTTAGAAAGCGCTTCTTTGACTTTTTGTTGAACAATTTTGCCGTCCGCCTTACCTTTAACTTTTGGCATTAGTACTCCCATAACGCGCCCCATATCAGACATACTTGAAACATTTATAGTAGATATTGTTTCATTGACTATTTTTTCGATTTCTTCCTCGGAAATTTGTTCTGGTAAATACTTTTGAATTAAATCTAATTGGAATTTTTCCTTAGCGACCAAATCATCCCGATTGCCATTTTTAAACATCTCTATTGATTCTTTTCTTCTTTTGGCTGCAGTCATTAATACCTGTTGTTCTTCTATCTCTTCCAGATCATCACCTTTTTTTATTCTGGCATCTTTAATTTGAGCGCGAAGAGTTCTGAAAGTTTCAGTTTTTTCTTTCTCGCCCGCTTTCATTGTTGACTTAATCTCTTCATACAATCGATCGTCAATTTGTGCCATTTTTTATTACCTAATTTCAGCCATCAATTTACGCATTTTGCGTTTTGCTTGATTTACCTGGCGTTTTTTTTGTTCGCTAGGTTTTTCAAAATACTGATGTTTCTTAATATCCGACATCAGACCTGCTTTTTCACAAGCTTTAGTAAATCTTTTAAATGCTCTTTCGAATGGTTCATTATCACGACATTTAATACTTATCATAAATTATAACACCTCTTTCTTTTTGTATATTAATTTGAATATTTATCGGGATTTTTTAGTATATCTATTTGATAATCAGCATTAGCTTTCCAGGATCGGGATTTTGCTGCCTTTTCATAATAAGCGATTGCTTTTTTGGTTTTACCAAGTTTCTTGTAAACTTCTCCTAAACCGTAATTTGAACCTCCTTTATAGAAATCCTTTTTGCATGTTCTGGAAGCAGAGGTGAAAGCAGATTCAGCATCTTTGTATTTTCTCATTTCTAAGTAAACGTTGCCCAATTTATAGTTAGATCTGCCTTTTGAAGTTTTAGATGAGCCATATTTAACAGCATTTTTAAAAGAATTTTCAGCATCAACGAATTTTCTTTCTTCAAGCTGGCAACTACCTAAGATATCATAAGCTTTCCCATATTTTGCATTAAATTTAACTGCTTTGGTAAAATACTCGATACCTTTTTTGTAATTTTTCTTTTTGTAATAAACATCACCTAAGCCAAAATAAGCTTTAGAACTTTTGTCATTAATTGAAGTAACTACAGCATTATAGGTATTTATTGCAGATTCTTGATCGCTCAATTGATCTTTATACAAATTCCCTAAAGCAACATAAACATTCTCAAATTTTGGATTTAGCTCGATTGCTTTTTTATATGCACCTTTTGCTAATTCGTATTCACCGGTTTTTTTATAGCAAATACCTAAATTAGCATACGCCTTCGGAAAATTTGAATCATTTTTTATCGCTTCTTTGTATGCTTTAATCGCTTCTGGATATTTTCGTTGTTTGGCAAAATTATTTCCATTATTATAAGCATTCCCTGCTTCCGGACTTCTATTATTCTCTTGAGCAATCACAAATGCGGTTGAAAATAAAAATATTAATAATAATAAAATACTCCTTTTCACTGGTAACGCCTCCTTTAATAACTAATTATTATAAAGTTAGTTAATTTAGTAATTCTCAGTTCAGAATTCAACACATTGTAGCACCTGAATCAACCTATATTTACACGGTAATTAAAGATAATATTTATAAAGTATTTATGGACGTGTCTAAAGTCAATTTAATTATAGAAAGAAAACTTGCAGTGTAATAATTTATTCGACTTTATCATTCCTTTTACTTTAATATAGTGTCTTTTGAATTAATTAACTTCTATTCTTTTAATATTTTAATTCTTATTTGCTTATGAAAGAGTTTAGAGTATAAGCATCGCATTGATTTTTTAATTCTTTGCTCACTTGCTAATAGTAGCTTAAAGCAGGACATAATCATTTTTTTATTCAGTTACAGCCAAATTATTTTCTATTTCCATAATTTCTCAAAGTACTTCCTCTCCGGAAATCCCAGGTAACATTAAATCCAAACTATGACTTATTATTAAGTAATTTTTCTTATTTGTTAAATTGTTTGATATTGCTGGTTGTTTGGACTTAAATTTATTGCTTTGCAGTCAACTCATCCGAAATTAATTATCTTCAAAATGGAGTTTACATTTTATGAATATCTCTATAGGAATTGCCAGAGAGACAAAAAGTATTTGGGAAAAAAGAACACCTTTAATTCCTTCAGATGTAAAAAATCTTATTTCAAAATATTCCGTTGATTTTTTTGTACAGCCGTCGGAAAAAAGAATATTCTCCGATGACGAGTATATAAACGCGGGAGCTAATATACAGGAAGATATTTCAAATTGTTCAATAATTATTGGTATTAAAGAAGTAAAGATTAGAGATTTATTTCCAGGTAAAATTTATACTTTCTTTTCTCATACAATTAAAGGTCAAGATTATAACATGCCTATGTTACAAAAAATTATTGAATCAGGTATTACCCTTATCGATTATGAAAAGATTGAAGATGAAAATGGAAAACGCTTAATTTTCTTTAGTGTTCAGGCGGGATTGGCCGGGATTATAGATTCACTTTGGGCGTTGGGCAAAAGATTCGAAAATGAAGGAATTATAACACCATTTTCTGATATTAAACAAGCACATCAATATGACAGTTTAGAAGAAGCAAAGGAGTCCTTCATTGAAGTGGGAAATAAGATAAAAAACAATGGGTTTCCTTCTGAAATTTCACCTGTTACGATTGGAATCTCCGGTTATGGAAATGTATCAAATGGAGTTCAGGAACTATTAAACTTACTGCCCTATGAAGAAATATCAGCAGGCGAACTACTCAATCTTAACAATTCCGGTAAAATTTCAAACAACAATATATACAAAATTGTTTTTAAAGAAAACGACATGGTAGAACCGATAGAAAACGAATCTCAATTTGAATTGCAGGATTATTATGATTTTCCTGACAAATACAAATCAAAATTTGAACAATACCTGCCAAACCTGACTGTTTTTATTAATGCT
>DAOWAQ010000369.1 GCA_030634505.1 Calditrichia bacterium | reverse complement strand
GATGTAACTTATATGAGAAAAGATTATCCTAAATTATTATTACAAATAAGGCCGGCTTTCGGAGGAAATATTATCGCTACAATTATAACTCCTGATGTACCAATGCAAATGGCGACAGTACGTGAAGGAGTTATGGAAAACGTTCCGTTGGATAAAGCTGTAAAAGGAAAAATAACCAACATACCTTATGTATCCGAAGCGGTAGATAATTTAATAAAAATAATCGAAAAACATCAGGAAGAAAGTAAGATTAATTTAAAATCTGCCCCAATCATTGTTGCCGGTGGTTATGGTCTAGGCTCTAAAGATAATTTTAAATTGATTCATGAATTGGCTCATGTTCTTGGTGGTGAGGTTGCCGGTAGCAGAGCTGCGGTTGATGCAGGATTTATCCCCCACGAAAGACAGGTTGGGCAAACCGGTGTTACTGTTAGACCAAAATTATATATCGCCTGCGGAATTTCGGGAGCTATTCAGCACCGTGCCGGAATGCAGGAATCTAGCAAAATTATTGCTATCAACAATGATCCTGAAGCGCCCATTTTCGAGGTTTGCCATTACGGAATCGTAGGTAGTGCAATGAATGTTATTCCAATGCTTATTGAAGCTTATAAACACAAACTTAAGTAGAGGGTTTTATGCCAAATTTCTTTTCAGAAAACGAAGATATACTTTTTCATTTCGAAAACATAAATATAGAAGAAATTGTTCAAATTATTGAAAATGATTATAAAGAATCTGAAATATATAATTATGCTCCAACGAACTACGCAGATGCATTAGACAATTATAAAAAAATTCTTGAAATCGTAGGTGATATCGCCGGGAATTTTATCGCTCCACGCGCAGCAGATGTTGATGAACAAGGTAATACTGTAGTTAATGGCAAGATTAATTACGCCAAAGGGACTCAGGAAAACTTAAAACAACTCTCTGATGCTGAACTGATGGCTGTTGAATTTCCCAGGGAATATGGCGGATTAAATTTTCCAAAAACAATTTATCTGATAATGGTTGAAATGGTTGCCCGTGCTGATGCATCTTTAATGAATATCTTTGGATTGCAGGATATTGCAATGACTATTAATAAATTTGGTGATGAAGAAATTAAACAAAAATATCTGCCAAAGTTTTCCACAGGTGAATATACTGGTGCAATGGCGCTCACAGAACCTGATGCCGGATCAGATTTACAAGCAGTTAAATTGCATGCATACCAGGATGATAATGGAAACTGGTTTTTAAGAGGTGTGAAACGATTTATCACAAATGGTGGTGGTGAAGTGTTACTTGTTCTCGCCAGATCTGAGGCCGGTACAAAAGACGGACGTGGTCTAAGTATGTTTTCTTGCTATGGTGACGATACAGTCATAGTAAGACGAATTGAAAACAAACTTGGAATCCATGGTTCCCCAACCGCTGAATTACAGTTTAATGATACTCCTGCTCAATTGGTCGGGAGAAGAAAATTTGGGTTAATCAAATACGTTATGGATTTGATGAACAGTGCAAGATTGGGAGTATCTGCTCAGGCATTAGGTATTTCCCAAGCGGCTTATGATGAAGCCTTGAAATATGCCAAAGCCCGTGAACAATTTGGACAGCCGATTTACAACATTCCGACTGTTTCTAATATGCTCATCGATATGAGGGTTACCTTGGAAACCAACCGGTCTTTATTTTATGCTACTTCAAAGTGGGTTGATATCAGAAATCAGCTTGAAGAAAAGGTGGAAAAATTAAAAGAAGCAGGACAACCTTTTACCGATGATAATATCAGGTTTAAGCAAGCCAGTAAAACTTGTGATTTACTCACTCCGATGACGAAATATGTGTTAACGGAATCCTCAAATAAAATTGCTTACGATTCATTACAAATTCACGGCGGCGCCGGATACATGAAGGAATTTACAGTGGAACGGCTGGTCCGCGACGCCCGTATTACAAATATTTATGAAGGTACATCACAACTTCAAATTGTTGGTGCTACCGGGGGAACAGTGAATGATATTTTGGCTGATCATTTTGATGAAAAAGAAAAGAAATCATACAAAGGCGCATTAGCGAACCTGGCAAATTACCTAAAAGATATTCGCGAACTATTTTTGGATAGTCTGAAATATGTTTTAGATAAACACGATTCACAATTTCAGGAAGTGGCAGCAAAAGAGTTGGTCGAAATGTACAGCTTTTTATATGTTGGATATTTGGTACTTGACGAATCTGAAATTAATCCGAGAAAGAAGTTTATTGCTAATCGATATATTACGAGTTCGATGGCTAATGCCCGTAAAAATATTGAATCAATAAAAAATGAACAGTTTTCTGACCTTCTCCACGCAGACGAAATCCTGGTTTAGAAATATTTTACTGACTATTAAATACTGAATATCCAAAATATTTAATTTTATAGAAATAAATACTAAATTATTGTTGTTGCATATTTTTCTCTTAAATAAAATCAGGAGTATATAAATGGCTTACGTAAAACCGGATTCCACAAAAGATTATGCAATAATATTGGGTGCTTCAAGTGGATTTGGTGAAGCAACTGCTTTAGAGTTGGCTAATGTAGGTTTTAATATTATTGGTGTACATTTAGATCGTGGTACAGGCTTAACTAAAGTTGAACAAATCAAAAGACAAATTGAAGACAAAGGTGTTGATGCACTGTATTTTAATGTTAATGCTGCATCCGAAAAAAAACGAGAAGAAGTAATTCAGGGAATTAATGATCATTTCAACCAAAAAGATACACCAGGCAAAATAAAAATGTTCTTACATTCATTGGCATTTGGTTCTTTAGCTCCTCTTATTCATAGCGATCCCAAAGAAAGAATATCTCAGAAACAAATGGATATGACCTTAAATGTTATGGGTAATAGTTTGGTTTACTGGGTCAGAGATCTTTTTGATGCTCACATGTTTACAGAAGGTACTAAGATTTATGGAATGACCAGTTCCGGCTCCATTCAGGTTATTCCATATTATGGCGCAGTATCGGCAGCAAAATGCCTGTTAGAATCTCATATTCGCCAATTAGCACTTGAATTAGCACCCTACGGAATAACAGCGAATAGTATTCGAGCCGGCGTCAGTTT
>DAOWAQ010000312.1 GCA_030634505.1 Calditrichia bacterium | reverse complement strand
CAAATGAATCATTAATTTCATTTTGCGATCCTTATATTTATTGTGATATTTTTTCTTCAATGATATTAAATAGGATATTGGCATTTATTATTTCTTTTCCCCGAATGATTATAATAAAATTGTTGAAAGTCTTTATCCATAATCTATGGTCCTTTAAATCATTTATTCTAAAATGAGTATTAAATTCTACAAAATGTATGTATTCGTCACTATTCTTAAAATGATTCGCAGCTGATTTATACCACCCGATTGATTCCGAATTATTTTGATATTTAATAATTATAATTAAATAGTCAGAGTATTCTCCGATGACACCTTCTTTTAATCCAAATATATTTTTTGGGCCAAATAAATCCTGGTTAAATAAAGCCAGGTTTCCCTTTATATATGTTATACTATTTTTTTGCAAATGTTCTTCGGGCAGAAATGAAACAATAGAAGGTATAAATGATGTACTCTTAATTTTTTTGTCAACGGCTTTTGCTAAAGTTTTTAAATCTTCAATACATGAAGAATCCGTTTTCATACTTGTAAGAGTAACAAGATAATTACCCTTCCAGAAATTAAGATAATATGTTTCTAACCAACCTTCATATCCAAATTTTAGTGACACACCATTTTTTCCGGTTTTAAAACTATACATGCCAAATGCAGCAGCATTACTTTCCATTTCATATATTTCAAGATTTATTGAGTTTCCAGTATTATTGGTATAGGTTTGATATATCGCATTTTTGAATCCGTATTCGTGATAAATTTCGGCACCACCATTTATCACTAAGTAAAGATCTTCACCTTTAGCTGTTTCGGCTTCACCATCAGGCGACCAGTTATCTGTTTCACCTTTAATTGGACAGAAAAATGTTATATCTGTTTTTTGATTTCCATCCATTCCCGCAACAGAATAAAATAAAACTATCACGAATGATATAGTTACGAAGATTATAATATTTTTCATATGATAATTTTTATAGTTATTGTACCTGAATAAATATGAATCATAAATTGAATTAAATAACAGCTTCATTAATTTTTACATTGCTTAAATTTATTTCGCCAATGCCATGATCGTATGCATTTTTTATCATTAAAATATCTTTTGGATTGAGTCCCCATAATGTGCTGCAATATGCGTCAATAGCAACTCTATCGACTCCTGCTACAACCTTTTTGGGTTTAAATAATTCTCCGGGACCAAAAGGGCCATTGGTGATGATAAATTCAGTAGCATCAACTATACATAAATCCGGCTTAAAAATTGTATTTAAATCAGCAATACACTGGTCTAGAAAGGCAATATTAGCAGGATTTGTTGCCCAGTCTTTTTTATGGAAGGTGCGGTTATTTGCGGGTGAATTCAATCCCATAAGGTTCTTCATTGTACCTGTAAATTTATTGCCTGCATGATCTTTTGTAATCGGAATATTTATAAAAATATCATAATCGAAAAATGTATTCACAATTCGGGCTTCTTTGAGTTCTTTTCCTTTCGGCACTGAAACCGGTTTGAACAATTCTTCATTTTTTCGATCTGTAATCTTTAATTCTGTCCCCTGCTCATCAATAACTTTTTTTAGTCCGGTACTCACCCAATTTTTTTCCGGTAACCAGGATATACAACAAATCTCTATTGCACCGGCCTGTTTACACATTTTTATTACAGCCTTAAGTACTTCAGGTTTTGTGTAAGCTCCAGGATTGTTACGCTGAGGATTAGCGAGGATGGCTACTTTCGAATTCTGTGGTAGAAATTTTTCCATGCCCCCTAAATTTTCAACAGCTTTTATTGTGTTTTTTTCATAGTTATCACCTTGTACTACAGATATGTCTAATGGCTTATTACCAATAACATAGGCAGGCAAAATTGAACTGCTCAATACTGAAGTGACACCTAAAGCTGCACTTCTCTTCATAAAAGAACGACGATTGATTTTTTCAGACATAACACACTCCTTTGAGATTAATTGTTATATCATTTAAAAAGCTTGTTAATGATTTAATTAAAACTATAAAAAACCAGAATCTCATTCAATATTATAAATTATTCCGGCAATTCTCCATCCATCTGAAGTTTTTAAAAGACTAAAGGCATCGACTCCATTATGACTGTATTCTTCATTTTTGTAAAATTCATATTTTGTCCAAACAATGGCTACTTGCTTGTGAATTAATACAACTGGATCATGCATTGTTTCACGTATTGGTTCATTTGAGGAATTTAATTTTTTAATAAAATTGGAATGGGTAGTTTTCTTAATATTAATGTTTGAATTGCTTTCACGAACAGAAAAAAATTGTCCATCATATAAAAGTACATTTCTGGCCAAAGTTGTATCTCTGGATTCCAAAGCATTAAAAAATTGCTGAACTGTTTCAATAATGGTTTTTTCTTCAGATTGAGATAGAATCAAATTAGGTAAAAGAAGGAAAGATATAAAATAAAGCAAACGGATTTTTTTTGGCATGCAAATTCCTCTCTTAAAAAAATTTGTGATTTGTTAATTACATAAATCAAATCATTTGTTCATATTTGTTTGGCACTTAAAAATGCAGCAGTTAAAATTAAACGTCAACCTCCTTAATATTAACTTTTCTTAAATCATTTTCACCGATGCCGTGCTCGTGTGCCTTATAAATTGCGATAATATTTTTTGGATTGTAGTTAAACAACTTTGCGCAGTAAGTATCAATAGCCACTGGATCTGTTCCGGCAATAACTTTTTGTAGCTTTTTCAATTTACCCGGTCCATTGGGTCCGTTTGTGGTGATAAATTCGGTTGCATCAATTATACATAAATCAGGATGAATAATAGTGTTTAAATCTGCAATGCATTGATCGAGGTGCTCAATATCATCCATAACCATTGTCCAGTTTTTTCGATGAAACCCCTGGTTTGAGACTGGCGAATTGAGCCCCATAAGATTTTTCAATGCACCTGATAAATTATTTCCGGAGTGTTCTTTTGTAATATTCATATTAATTAAAATGTCATAATTATAAAAAGTCTTCAGAATTCTGGCTTCTTTAAGAATTTTACCTTTGGGTACAGGAACAACATTAAACTGTGATTCGTCTCGCAAATTTGTAATTACCAGTTCGGCGCCTTCTTCATCAGCAACTTTTTTAATACCGGTATTCTGCCAGTATCTTTGAGGTAACCAACCCAGAATAGCGATTTCTTTTGCACTTGCTTTTTTGCACATTTGAATTGCTGCTTTAACAATTTCCGGCTTGGTAAATGTGCCGGGATTATTGCTTTGGGGATTGGGAAGCAAAGCCACTTTGGAGTTTTTAGGCACAAAATTTTGTATGCTACCTAATAATTCAACAGCTTTAATAGCATTGGAGAAATAATTATTCCCTTTAACAACTGCAATATCTATAGGCTTTTTACAAAGGGCAATTTCAGGAATGATTGCAGTGCTTAAAACTGAACCTACACCAATTGAAGTACT
>DAOWAQ010000004.1 GCA_030634505.1 Calditrichia bacterium | reverse complement strand
ATGAATAAATAATGATTGATAAAAGTAATAAATAGTTTAGATACTTAAAATACAATTGTTAATCCTGTAATTATTTTATTTTCAGGTGAAAAAACCAAATTGGGATATATATTTATTTTATTATTTGAAGCCAAAATTTCATTTGCCGATATATTTCTGATCCAGCAATAAATTGTTCCTGCTAAAGCTACTCCGGTTATTGAAGCTGCAATAATTTTTAAATTATTCATATTATTTGCTTTATCATATTTTGAGTCGAATTCTGATAGTTGAGTAGCGTCTCTATAATCATTAAGATTATTTATATAGGCATTGTTTAATAATATTGTAGTAACTGCAAAACCAGCTGTGGCAATCATAAAATAAGTAGTTGGCATTTCTGAAAGTTGTACTTTTTCAATATATGTTCCCTGTCCCACCAATACTTTTATTATGTTATTACCCAGTAATTGTGTCATTTCTTCAAGATGATTTTCATCGGTTGCGATCGCTTTTTCATTTTTAACTTCACCCGTTTTTACTTTGATTATATTAACATCTATTCGGGTTTTACTGTTTGTTTGATTAATTGTACCTTGAATAATAAATTGCGCTCCTAACAATTTACCAACTTGTTGAACATTGGAACTGTCCAAAACTCCAGATAGAACCAGGGCTTGTTCTTCAAGCACTTTGTCCAATTTATTTCTTTCAACAATCACAATTTTATCTGATTTAGATAATTCTGAAGTTAAAAAATCAGGAATCGCTTTTTCCCAATAATCTAAATTAAATCCTCCCGAATTGTTCTCAAAAGCAGCAATCACAACGGTGATCTGAGCATTCAAACTAAAAGAGATTAATATTAGCAACAATAAATATTTATACATTTTCATCGGAGTTTATAATTGAGTCTATAACTACGTCAAATTTTCCCTGACGTTTTAAAACCAGATCGATAACTTCTCTAACAGCACCGTGACCACCTTGAGCAACTGTAATATAATCACAAATTGCTTTTACCTCTTCTCGCGCATTAGCCACTGCGGCACTAAATCCAACCCTGTTCAAAATTACCATATCAACGATATCATCACCAATATAACATATTTCTTCATCGCTTAAGTCATATTTTTTCAAAATTTCCAGATATGGACCTAATTTATTAAAACTCCCTTGAGAAATAGTATCTATTTTTAATTCCTCTGCTCTTCGCGTTACCATACTTGATAACCTACCCGTAATAATCCCGGTTAATAATCCTGATTTTCTGGCAAGAGTAATAGCCATACCATCTTGAATATTAAATGATTTAATTTCTGTTCCTTTGTCAGTATAAACTATTGATCCATCAGTTAACACACCATCAACATCAAATAATATCATTTTTATTTTTTTTAACTTTTGTTTCATAAGAAGTCCAATTCAACGATTATTGTAAAGAAATTTAACGTTTTAAGAGAAAAATTCAAAAAATATTAAATTACATTTTATGTGCATATAAACAAGTAAAAGGTATTTCTTCAAATTTGAGGCATCAGAGGAATTCCGAAATATTTTAGATCTTCATCAAAAGTAAAAATAGCATTAATCTTTCTTTTTTTAATTTCCCCAAAAATCAAACAATGTCTGATATCAACTTTACTTTCCCGAATGGAGTAGAATTGTTTAAGTGCATTTCTCCTGTTTCGACGTGTAAGCCAAACAAGATGAATATCGGATTTTAAAACCGCTTCATCAATTAGCCTTGAAAATTCCTGTGCTGTTGGAGAATCACATTCGGTTTTAATCTGGTAAATTGCCTTATTAACTTCAATAATATTGGTATAAATTTTCGTTTTGCTATCCAGCAGTTGTTGAAAATACTCTTTCCCCTGCAAATGGTAGGGAAAATTGGAATTAATAATTGAATTCCAACCTGTACTGTCAATAAATACTTTTACCATATTAACCTATTTTTTTTCACTTAATGTAAGCATTTTGTATAAAGGATTTTTTGCGATATTTACATCAAATTTTCTACTACGAATTTTTTTTAATAAAATCTCTACTTTATCCCCATCCTGAAGATTAATTCGCTCTGATATTTCCGGAGGTATTGTTAATTTATTATTTGCGTCTATTTCAGCTATAAATAGTCCTGTTTTCATATATATAACCTCAATCTTTTAAATACCATTTAATAAATTCATGCATTTCAAAAACCCCTTCTTCACAAATTAATTTAGAAACATATTCATAGGGTATTTCTTCAAAATAATAATTTAAAACAGAAATTCTTTTTACTTTTTTATCAAAAATCTCATTTGGATTCTCAGGATAAAATCTGATTGTTCTGTCAATCTCTTTTAATATTTTATCAATTTCACAAGCTATAAAAAATGGTACATTTAATTTCAAAGCTGTAATTGCCAAAGGCAAAGTTCCGGTTTTGTTAATAAATCCTGATTCATAAAGCCGATCCGCACCTGTAAAAACCATATTCATTTCCGGTAATATTTTTCCCATCATGGCGTCTGTAATAATATAAGTTTGAATTCCCGCTTTTGCCAGACTTTCAGCAAATTCCTGACCTTCCATCATGGGACGGCTTTCCAAACAATAAACTTCAAACTCCCGATCGTTTTTTAATGCCGACAATAAAATCCTTTTAATCAGAGAACTTGAACTAATAGTAAGAATCTTATTAGAATTAAAAATCAGTCGGGAACCCAACTCACCAATTTTATCTTGTTTTTTTCCAGCATCAGTAATTAATTCGTCAATTTTTTCAATTGTCTGTTTTTTAACATCAGTAATATTTTTATTTGTTTTAGCTAGTCGCTTTAAATAATATACAACTGAACTTGCTTTTTTTTGCAACAATACGATATTTTTTTGAAACTTAATTAAATCTTTAACAACCAGATTTAATTCGTCTGCAAGCTTCATTTTATCTTTAATAGTGGATTTTTCAATATATTCCCTCAGAGCTTGCAATGTCAATATCGAAAGTTTATGAGATCCACTTTTGTTATCAGATTTAATTTTTTTTAATAATTCGCTCATAGGTAATTTTAGGTGGTTGTCGATTCATTTATCCAATCTAAATATGCTTTTGAACCCTGGTTTATATCTACACTTATTATTTCAGGTACAGAATAACTATGTAACATTTTTATTTGTTTTTCCAATTTATCGTAACATTTGTGTGAAGTCTTAATCATCATCAATATTTCCTGGCTTTCCTCTAACTTTGAATCCCACATGTAATACGATGTAACCTGAGGAAGAATGCTGCAACAAGCCGCAAGTTTTTTTTTGACCAGGATAGGTGCAATGGATTTAGCTTCATCTATATTTGGAAATGTACAAAAGACAATAATACCTGATTCTCCCATAATACCCTCATGATGTATATTTAATAATTCTAAGCATTTGCAAGGTTTAAATCAAGGGTATTTCATTTAATTATTGTTTATTTTTGCCGGCGCGGAAAATCATTGAAAAAAATTATTAGCCCTGTACCACAAATTCAAATTGTCAATTATTTTAAGACTAAGTTTTTTATTTGCCGGATGAACATGTTTCGAATCAAGCCATATAACAGTTTTTTCATAATTAATTGAATCCTGCAATTTTTGTGCTGAAATATTAGGTATTTTTTCATCATTAAGACCATTTATTATTAGTGTTGGGATTGGCTTCAACGATTTTAAATTTTCGATGGGTTCAAAATTTATGACATGAATCCAAAATAGATTTGATAGTAAATTGTCAATAAAAGGATTGAATAAATTAAGATTGTGTTTTATTAAATAACGTAAATCCCCGCCACCATAAACCAATGCTAACTGATCTATTTTATTATTAATTCTCGCAGTTGCAACGGCAAATGGTACGCCAAAACTATAGCCAAGAATACTTAAATTTTTATCTCTGGACCTTTCCCATTTTTTAAGAAATTCAATGAGCAATAAATTATCTACAACTTGCAAATATGTGGCATTATAGACTTTCAAAAGATCAGAAATAATTGTGATAAAATTATATTTTATTCTGGGTTTGTATCTGTAGTCAGGAGCCGCTAAAATAACATTATCTACACCATAAGCATAGTTTACAGCTTCCTTACCTGTCATCATCCCGCCAAGAATTATAATAGAAGGGTAATTCACAGAATCCTTTGGGATTTTCACATAAGCTGACAGAGATGTATCATGTTCAGATGTATAGTATAAATGGAATAGCTCAAAATTTTCCGATCGCTCAACAAAATCTAAATTAATAGTATATGATTCAGGTATTAGAGAAAATACATAGGATTGAAAATCATGTAAAGGTTGCAGAAGAAAGATAAAATATGTCAGGATAAGCCAGGTAAGTATTAATAAAAAATTTCTCAGAAAATTCATATGACTTCTCCGGCTGCCATCGCCGGAACAAGATTGTTGCTTATTAGGTTTTGTAGTGATTTTTCAAATGTTTGCATTCCATCTTTAGCACTGGTTTGAAGCACGGAATTTATCTGGTATGACTTTCCTTCTCGAATCAGATTTTTCACTGCACTTGTACCAAGCATTAGTTCAATAACTGCAATACGATCTGTAGCATTTTTCATAGGAACTAATCGTTGACCTATTACTGCCTGAATTGTATTTGCCAGCATTACTCTAACTTGTAATTGTTGCTCACTTGGGAAAACGTCTACTATTCTATCAACTGTTTCTGATGCATTATTTGTATGCAATGTCGATAAAACCAAATGACCGGTTTCCGCAGCTTTTAATGCAAGCGAAATTGTTTCATAGTCTCGCATTTCACCTACAAGAATAACATCAGGGTCTTCCCTTAATGCATTACGTAGCGCATTACCAAATGTTTTGGTATGTGAGCCCAATTCTCTCTGATGAATCAGTGATTTTTTACTTGAATGCATATATTCAATCGGATCTTCAATGGTTATAATATGTACTTTTTGTTCCTGGTTAATTCTGTCTAATAAACTGGCTAGTGTAGTCGATTTCCCACTTCCGGTTGGTCCGGTACATAAAATCAATCCTTTTTTTCTTTTTGTAAGTTCTTTCACCGCTTCCGGCATATACAGATCTTCTAAACTTTTAATCTCGTAGGGGATAATTCTAAACGCGACACTTATCCCATTCATATGACGAAAAACATTAACACGAAAACGAGCTAATTTATCCACTGAAATAGCAAAATCAACTTCCCATTCTTTTTGAAATAAAGCCCATTGATCCTCTGTCATCATCTTTTTTAGAGCGATGCTTAAATCTTCCTGAGAAATATGATCGATTTCTATTTTTCTCAAAACTCCCTGAATTCTGAGAAAAGGGGTATTCTTTGATGAGATATGAATATCAGAAGCGTAATTTTTTACAGCAAAATCAAGTATTTCAATAATATTTAGCATAGTTTAATCTAATATTTTAGGTGTGATAAATATTAACATATCAGTCTTTAATGTTTCCTCTACTTTGCTTTGGAAAAGATAGCCTAATAATGGAATATCACCTAACAACCAAACTTTGCTAATTGTTTGCTGCTTAGATTCTTTCACCATTCCACCGATAATAATTGTCTCTCCCGAATTTACTGTCACATTTGTAATTACTTCACGGATACTAGTAATAGGTTGACGGAAATCTCCGCTTCCCGTGTAACCAACGATCTCTTCAATAACAGGATGAACTTCTAAAAATATTTTATTATCCGGTTGAATCCTGGGGGTAACCTCTAAAACCACATCTACATCTTTGTATTTATATGTAATTATATCACCAGCAGCTCCTCTATTAACTTCTGCAATGGGAATGGTAGTACCTATCCGGATTTTGGCTTTTTTCTTATTCAGTGTTGAGATTTTAGGATTGGATACTAATTTTGAATCTGTATCTTCTTCCAGCAAATCCAGAGCTATTGATAATTCATCCACAGATAAGATACCTAACTCAAAAGATTCACTTGTAATTGGAAATTCTGTAAACCCCAAAATTCCTGATCCTTCTACCGCAGAACCTGACTGTGGTGGCACTGCACCGGAAATTTTTGCACCAAATTTCTTTGGCCAGTTAAAACCAAGCTTCTGGTTTTCGCCCAAAATGGTTTCGATCAATCTTACTTCTATTAAAACTTGTGATTGAATTACATCAACTTCATCAATAACTGCAGTAATTTTTTCAATATTTTCTGCTACATCTGTTACTACAAGTACATCTGATCGTTGTTCTTCCGGTTTATCAGATTTAACATCCTGAAAAACTTCTGCTTTTCCTTTTTTTGTTAACATCGTCGTTATAGGTTGAATTAAATCATAAGCATCTCTATATATTAATTTAAATACTTTAGAATTCATCTCCGCTGGGACATCTCTTTCGAATGATTTTACAAATATAATATTGTTGGATATAACATAATTAAATCCAAGAGAACTTAATACTGAATTCAATACATCTCTTACTGTAACATTTCTTAAAGAAACAGATATATTACCTTTTATTTCCGGTCCTAAAACAATATTTAATCCATTTTGTTTTGCTAAAATTCTTAACAAATTTGAAACATTAGTATTCGAAAATTCCATAGAATTTACTTTTTGGTTTAATTTCGCATCCAATATTTCATTTGTCTGTAAAAATGAATTTGCAGGAAATAATAGCAATAATATTAATAAAATTTTGAACTTCATTCATCTCTCCTCTATTTTGAGTTCAGATAAATAGATTTACCACCCTTTGACAATCTGACCCTGGTTTTCTCGATTTTCTCCACAATATAGCCCTCAACCATTTCACCTTCAGCTAAAATAAGTTCATTTATCATAACAAAAGAGTTGTCATCAGAATAAGTAATTGCCTGGAGTTTTAATGGTCTGGTTTTTGGTTTTGATCTCTTTTTATATTGCACGATTTTTTTTATCATATCATCACGGAAAAAAGGATCCCTTTTGAAATCCATATCTATGTCTGTAATTTGTCTGGTTTCCTGTGTAACTTTTAATTGAACATTTTTAGAAGGTTTGCTTTGAACTACTTTTTTTTTGCCCGCGTACATTTTTTCATAATCATCTTTATTTGAAATAAAATCATATGCGGCATAAAGGACTACTACACCAAGTAAAATAAATAATCTTTTTTGACTCTTTGATACTTTCATAAACTACCTACCAGTTTTAACATATACAGAGGATAGTAACCGTATATCCAATTCCCCGGGAACTTTTTTTGACGCTTCTATACTAAAACCCTCCGGATGAATATAAAAAGGTAATTTATCCAAATTACTTAAAAATTTTGAAAATGACATAAAGTTTGCTGTTAAATTCATTTCAAAGGGTAGTCTGGCAATATAAGTTCCGGATGGATTAATATCCCCGATTTTAAAATAATAATTTACCACAGGGCTTACATTTATTATTGATAATTTGTATTTCCAGGCTTCAGATTCCATAAGTTTCGCAAAATTTTCCAATTTGGATTTATCCACAATTTTCTTTTCAAGATAATCTAATTCAGATTTAAGGTCTTCCAACGTTTTCTGAATATTTTCAAGATTATCACTTGCATCTGAAGCAGAGCTGATTTTAGTGCCATATGTTAATAGTTTCGCTTTACTTTCATTGATTACATCCAAAGTAGGTATATAGTAAAAATAAAACCACAAGAATACAAAAAGTAGCAATCCTGTTAATAATAAATAAAATTTCTTTTGTTCTGTCATAATTTATAATTTACAATGTATATTAAAGAGAAAAATTCTCTCATTAATCCTTTTTGTTTTCTTCGCTAAGGTTATTTCTTTAAAGTAATTTAATTCTTTTAAATTATTCATAAATTCTATCAGTGTAATATCCGCAGAAAGAAAATTTTTATAAACATTACCTTTAATCACAACCATTAATTCTTCTATTTTAACATCCTCGAACAAATTAGAGGCTCCTTTATCAAAAAAATCAATAGAAGTTAGAGAAATATCTGTTGGAGTGACATTACTTAATATTTTTAGAACATTAATAATTTTGGGATCTGTACTTATATTCCCCAACAAATCCTGCTTCTTTTTTTCCTGAGCACGAAGTTCTTCCAAAACTTCTCTGTATTTTACTTCGGAAGTATGCAATTGCTTGTATCGATTATTGAGATCATTCACCTGGCTGGAATAGTTTTTTTCATCAAAGAATAGAAAGGATGAATAAACCAAAATTATAGCAAATATCAATGCAACTGCTATTTTTATAGTATTTTGAACTTCACGATATTTATTTTCGGTCTTTACATCTTTTGGGATAAAATTGAAACTTTTTTCGCTGCGGGCTGCTGCTCCAAAGCAAGCCGTATATTCATAACCAGGTTTGTAACTACCTTGTACAATACTTGGGAAAGAAGGAGCTATTGAATGCACCGGGATTTCTAATTGCATTTCAAGAAACTTATCAATATTTTTAAGTTTTGTTCCACCACCGGTAATAAACAACAAATTAATTTGGTCATGATTGTATGAATTGAGATAAAAGGTAAATGATCGCTTTAACTCACTTACAAACATATGTAACACTGGTTTAATAAAATCAAACAATTGATTATATGGAAAATAAGTTTTTGATGTGTCACCTTTTAAAAGCTCTAATAATATTCCATGCTTTTGTTTAAAAATATCTATTTTTTCCGGATGAAGTTTTATTTGTTTATCTTTTAGCTTTATAGGTTTATCCAGCGCATTGTCAATTTTATTACTTCCCAGCATGATGCTTCGTACAAATTCAAGTTTACCATTACTATAAAAATTTAATAAAGTTGTATCTTTGCCTATTTCAGCTAAAACTGTAGTTTTTTCTTCAACCGCCCATTCATAGGTTAGTTGATTTAAAGCAGAATGCAGAGATATTGGTTTAGTCAGAATCATATTCGGATAGATATTTAACTCATCTAATAAAATTAAATACTTTCTTACAAAGGCATCGTAAGCAATAATCGATAAAACATTGTATACCCTTTTTTTATCTTCCTCCTTTTCGCCTATAATTTCATAATCCCAGAGAGCATCATCTGTAAGATTTGGTAGTTCATTTTTATTTTTCCAGTAAATAGCATCTCGTAATTCTTTGCCTTCCAATTTGGGTACAGTTAAGGTTCTGATTATGACTTCCGGGCCATAAAGCGATAACACTACGTCTGTGCTTTTCAATAATTTCTTATCGATTAGATTTCGTAATGTCAAAATAACTGTTTCTGGATTTTGAATGTCTGTTTGAGATAAACTTTCAACTGCC
This sequence comes from Calditrichia bacterium, assembly GCA_030634505.1. Classification (GTDB taxonomy): domain Bacteria; phylum Calditrichota; class Calditrichia; order JAJRVZ01; family JAJRVZ01; genus DAOWAQ01. The sequence continues at coordinate 13,549 of DAOWAQ010000004.1, read as the reverse complement.
CAAAAACCAATATTGTATTTATTTTTTACTTTAATTAAATGCAGAACCCTTATCTCAGATTGACCGATTTCAATTACCAGTTTCGATTTTGCATTTAATTTTGAAAATATATTATCTATTTTATTCAGAAATAATGAATTCGGATCTTTGACGTATTCTACATCTTTAACTTTTTTTACGGTTTTTGGTTTGGGGGCAGTCTGTTTTAGTTCTTGGACTGGTTTTGTTTCAAGCGCAGGTTTATGAATATCCTCGTCTTGTGTGTCTAATTTTAATTTTAGTTTATTCATTTTAATAAGTTGATTTTCTTGCTAATATATGAGTACCCAGTTTTATTGCTCACTTTAATTAGAATCTGAAAACTAATAAGCATTTTGCCAAGATAATCGTTCTAATTGAACCACAGATGATAAATCTGAAGCATAAGTATAAAATTTTGTTATATAATCATCATCGATATAACAGGTTAAATTAAAATTAGGTGGTGTACTCATTATTTTTCCATTCCCTACCAATCCGCCATATACAATACGATCAATGTTCGACCCCGTCGCCCATATCTGTTTGGCAGTTGAGTTTGCCATAAAAATAACACCCTGAACTTCTCCATTGCTTTGAAATTTTATTGTACCAAATACAACATATATACCATAAATCTCTGTATTTGAACCTCTAATAGTGAGATTGCCTTCCACAAATACAATGGAAGCATCCTTACTCAAATCTAAAGGATCACTCCAAAAACTAGTTGGTAATTCATTTGAATTGATCGTGTAATTTCCTGCATGATAATATCCCTGTGCCTGAGAAACAGTTCTCATGCTATCTATATTCATTGCCGGTATTGTTGACTGATTAAAATTAAAATTAGTTGGATCGCCCCCAACAAATCCAATTAAACTTCCTGAAACATAAATAGGCTTTTCTCTTAAATCCTGCTTGTTGATTAATATTGAATTTTGTCTTGCTGCAAGATTTGCTGATTGTCCGGTTGCCACAATAGTTACTGAATCATCACCAACTTCCGTCGAAACTATGTCGATATTTTCTCCATTTAAATTAATGGTACCAGACCAATCCCAAGCACCTGTAACCATTGAATTTCTTATAGAATAATCAACACCTGATTCAGCTAAATAAAACGCTTTTCCTTGTGATGCACTTAACGCATTCATATTAGTATTGGCCCAATGCTGGGTCGCCATTACCAGGATAAGACTTGTAAAAAGCGTGACAATCATAATTGCAACAATCAAACTTATTCCAAGTTCGGAATTTTTCTTAATTCCTAATTGTGAAATTGAATGCATAATTCTCTGATTCTCCCAAAAGAATTAAATTGTAACTTACATTGATCCTGTTAATTTCAGAAACGGGATCAGAAACTATCCATGCAGAGTTATCACTTTTAGCATATGAAAAAGAATAACTTGTAATATTATGAAGTATCTCTTTCCATGGATTGCTGTTAATTTTATAGCGCAGGTCGGAATCGCCTGATCTGTATTCAATTTGTATTACTTCAGCACTTGTAGTTACAAAATCAAATTGACTTGATGAAGAACTAGTTATAGAATTCGGAATAGCCATTGATATTTTATCGTGCAAAATTTTTACTGTATTTTGTGATTCCCTTGCCATTGTTGCGTGTGTAGAAAACAAATTATATGAATCTATTCCAATATTAATTATTCCAGCTGCTACTACAGTTAAAATACCGGTGATAGCAATTGTAACAACGAGTTCAATTAAAGTAATCCCTTTTGAATTTTTCATTTTAATATGATGTAAATAATGCTGAAACATTATAGGGATTTGCCATTAATGAATGATCGGTTTCTACCATTACAATTACTCCGGAAACTCCCGAAAACACTGTATCAGTAACGGTAGTAGTTCGTGTAAACTGTCCTATCGTCTCCGTAGGATACTGACCTGCGGTACGAATATAATCATAGCCTCTATCGGGTGACAGCTTATCTGCAGTGATTTCTTCCATCTTGGATTGTGTAAGAACAATTGCCTGTGTATAAGCCCCACTCTCAACGGAATCAATCATAATATTTGTAAAAAATGCTATAAGACCCGGAAATGCGATTCCTACAAAAACAATCGTTATAATTATCTCTATTAACGAATATCCTGCCTGGTTTTTCATAATAATTTTTAAATAATACAAAAAACGAGGAATACAAAAATCCCTCGTTTTCTGGTTAATACTGTTCAATTACCGCGCATGATCGGTAGTAGTACAGGTAGCGCTTCCATTAGTATTATCGTAACTAAAATTAGCTGGAGTAGTAGGACAAGTCGGCATTGATCCGGTTGTAAAAAGTGCAGGCATCTGGGCTGCAGTTGGAAATATTGGTGTTCCTGCTATTGCTTGTTGAGCATAATACATAGATGCTGCCGCTTCAACTGCATGCTGGTTTGCTTTACAGGATGCTGTTTCTGCACTGGAGCTCAAGTCAACAAATTTTGGTACAGCGACCGCTGCTAAAATACCCAAAATTACAATAACGATTACTAGCTCGATTAGTGTAAAAATGGATTGTTTGTTTGTTAAATTCATTAGTTTACCTCCTAAAAGTTAATTTGGTTATAGATTAATAATCGGCTTTATTTCATAAAGCTTAACATATTCCACATTGGTAAAAAGATAGATAAGGCTAAAATTAACACCATGATACCTAAAAACACTGTTACTATCGGCTCAATGAGCGAAGTTAGATTCTCAACCATTTGATCTATCTCTGAATTATTAAATTCTGACACTTCATACAACATATCATCCAGCGTACCACTTTTTTCGCCCACAGCAATCATATGTACCATCAATGCAGGAAAGTATTTACTTTTTTTCATTGCACCGGCAATGCTGACGCCTTTTTCAATCTGCTGCTGTATTTTGCTGATTTCCTCTTTATAGACTTCATTCGTTTCTACATTACCCCCGATTTCTATTGCCTGCACTAAAGGTATACCACTTTTATTAAGCAGGGCCATTGTTCGTGAAAATCTTTGAATAGAAATTTTCCTTAACAATTGACCATAGATTTGCGCTTCTAACATATAGTAATGTGTAAATAATTTTCCCTTTGGTGTATTATAAAATGATGCATATCCAAAAATCGTCAATCCTATTAAACCGATTATAGGTAACCAGTATCCGGTAACCACATTGCTAATTCCCAAAATGATCAATGTAGGCATTGGCAATTCCTGCCCGCCTTTTTCGAATATGGGAATGAATTTTGGAATAACAAATGTGATAAAAACCACAAATGCCAGGACAAGCGCAATCATAACCATCATAGGGTAGCGAGTTGCTTTTTTAATATTCTGTTTCATTTTTATATCATCAGCCATGAATAAACTGATTTCATAAAGAACAGAATCAAGGTTTCCGCTAACTTCACCAATTTGTATTGAATTGGTATATAAGACCGAAAATACATTCGGATGTTTTTTTAACGCATTTGAAAAACTGCTGCCCATCTCTATTTCTGCAGTTACAGACTTTAAAACTTTTTGCAGGTTTTCGTCAATGGTTTGTTCATGTAAAGAATGTAGCGCTTCTAATAAAGGGACGCCGGCTTTTATCAAAGAATGGAGCTGTTTTGTGAATATAAGAATATTATTGGGTTTTACTTTTAATTTGAATGAGAAATTTGGTTGAAACATACCACCCTTCTTTCGTAAAGAAAGTGGAGTATAGTTCAATTTTGATAATCTTGAGGCAGCTTCTTTTTTACTTCCGGCTTCAAGATTTCCAACAACCAGTTCACCTGTTTTGTTTAATGCTCTGTAACTAAATTGTCCCATAAAAATATATTATCTTATTTGTTTTTGCATAGTTTACTAATTCAATTTACCTTAAATCAAGAAACATGCCCGGTATTTTTTGCTGCTTATGTATTCGGCATCTATTTAATTATTATTAACTTAATTGCTAATTTATTAATGAATTATGTGATGAATGTTGGCAAAAACTTAATAAGCAAATAAATTAACTAGTGATGGTCCGAAATTCAATAATTAATATCGAAAACCGATAATCGAATAACCATTTAAGAAGTATTTATAAATATCTTCGGATTCAGAAAAATTCATAACTTCTTATTCTAATATCAGTTCGACTAAAATGAAATTAGTTTTGGGTTCGACTCCGCTCGCCCAACCGTGTTTAACTTAACAGTTGCCTGAGCGAAGTCGAAGGCTGAATTGTGGTAAAATGAAAACAATTTATTATATATAACGGATTGTGGTATTTCTATATGAAAAATCGAAGAATTAATAACCACAAATTAGTAAGATATTCCTCAAAAATCTAAAATCGTTGTTCCTTGTTCGAAATTCAAAGAATGATATACGAACATCGATTAACGAATAACCATCTAAGGGATATTTTTTTGAGATTCCTATATATTTAAATAAAAAGGCTAATATACCATCGAAGAACTAATTCTCCGTACATTATATAAAATATCATCCCAAAAATCAGGTAGGGTCCAAAAGGTAAATAAGCGTCTTTTTTTTGCAGACGAGTTATAATTAAAATGGAAAATATGACAGCTGCGAGGACAAAACCGAAAAATATTGCCACAAATGCATCCCAGTATCCTATTATAAATCCTATAAGTACTGAAAGTTTTATATCACCCATTCCGAATGTTTCTTTTTTGTATATTTTGGTTGTAACCATTCTTAATACGTACATACCACTTCCAGCTAATATAGCATAATACAAACGTGGTAATGCTTCTAATTTTTCACTATACCCGAAGTAAAATAAAACAATAACAAAACTAATAATTATTAAAATATCAGGAAGTATATAATTTTTAAAATCAATTACAACCAGGCATAATAAAGTCATCCCCAGCAGAGAAAAGACTATAAACTGCAGAATATCTATAGAATAATATGCGATACCTATTAACATCAATCCAGTTAATAATTCTATGAGTGGATATTGAATGGATATATTTGTTTTACAATGTGAACACTTACCAAACAAAAAGATATAACTTAAAAGTGGAATGTTTTCATACCATTTCAGATTTTCAGAACAATTGGGACAATTAGAAGCAGGTTTAATTAAAGATATAGATTTTGGGATTCTGTAAATAACAACATTTAAGAAACTGCCGAATAAAAGCCCAACAATAAATATAATTGATATATTAGCATAATCGAGTTTATCTATCACAAAGAATTATGCTCGTCTGAATAATGCTTCAACATGAGCTAAAAGAATATTATTATCAAATGGTTTTGTTAAAAAGTCATCCCCGCCATGTTCCAAACTTTTTAAATGACTAACTTTATCATCCAAAGCAGTTAAAACTATAACAGGCAAATTTTCAAGATTTTGATCTTTTCTTACATTTTTTAATACTTCAAATCCGTCCATTACCGGCATCATTAAATCCAGAATCATCAGATCAGGTTTATCAGTTTCCATCATTTTAAGAGCTACCTGTCCATTTGATGCTTCATCGACTTCATAAAATCCTTCATTTAACAAAATTCTTGTTATAAGTTTACGCATGATTAAATCATCTTCAACAACCAATATTTTATTTTTTTGATCGCTTTTTACTTTAACTTTTTTGCGGTGTTGCGGAAAATGCTGCGCTATTTCTTCTTTACTAAGATTATCAGGTTGAGAAATGTTTGCTTCGATTGATACTTCATGTTTGTCAGAAAGAGAAATAACTCTTGATATTTCAATAAAGTCTGTTGATCCATTTGCAATAAATTCTAATGCAGTATGTGTAAAAGGTTTAAAACCATGTTTAATTGCCTCTGCTTCAATTTCGTTTGTAGTACTTCCCTGCATTATTTTTTCTTTTACGATTTTATCGAGTATTAAAATTTCATATAACCCTATTCTTCCCTTATAACCGGTAAAATCACAATTTTGACAACCCTTGGCTTTGTAAAATTTTTTCTCAATCTTATAACTTGCAAATAATGACGCCAGGTTTTTTTCGACAATATCCGGTTCTTTTTCTTCACGACATTGCGGACACAATTTACGTACCAATCTTTGTGCTATAATTGCTGATAATGCTGATCCTACTTTATACCTGTCAACTCCAATATCTACCAACCTGGTAATTGTTTCAACCGCAGAATTAGTATGTAAAGTACTTAAAACCAGATGACCAGTTAATGACGCTTGAATCGAAATCTCGGCTGTTTCTTGATCTCTGATTTCTCCCACAAGGATTACATCTGGATCCTGTCTTAAAAAAGATCTTAAAGCAGAAGCAAAGGTCACACCGGCTTTCTCATTAACCTGAACCTGGTTAATCCCTTCCATCATGTATTCAATAGGATCTTCCACTGTAAGAATATTTGTAGTCACAGATTTTATTTTACTTAAAGCAGAATATAATGTAGTTGTTTTTCCCGAACCTGTTGGACCGGTAGCAAGAATAATACCCTGTTTTAAACTCAATACTTCATTTAGTTTCTTAAGATTTTCTCCTGTGATACCTAATTTTTCAAATGGCACATTTGCTTTTCTATTATCTAAAATCCTGATAACAGCTTTTTCGCCAAATGTTGTTGGTAAAATTGATACACGTAAATCAATAGCAATATTGCCTTTCTTAACCTTTGCTTTACCGTCCTGGGGTTTGCGGGATTCTGCTATATCTAAATTCGAAATAATTTTTATTCTTGAGAGTAATGGCGGCGCTGCATATTTCGGCACATCCATGATTTTTTTCAAAATACCATCTATTCTGCAACGGATAATAACTTTCTTTTCAGTCGGTTCAATATGAATATCTGATGCTTCATTTTCAATGGCATCGTTCAAGATTGAATTTACCAAGCGAACGATGGGTGCATCACTTTTGCGGCTTTCTAATTCCTGTGTTTTTGAAGAAGATTCTTCTTCAACTGCAAGATTATCTCCATCTTTAGAATCTGATATTTTATCAGCCAGATTATCTATAAATCTGTCCGGGTTATAATATTCATTTATCTTTTCAACAATCTGTGATTTGTTGGCTATAGTTGTATGTACCATTTTAGCTGAAAGATAAGAGACATCTTTTTCAGCTTCCAGGTTAAGAGGATCAAAAACAGCAATGGTGATAAAATCTGTTTCTAATTTGTACGGAAATATAAGATATTTTTTGCAGATTTCTTCCGGAACAATTTCAATAGCTTTTTTATCTATCATAACTTCTTCAAGATTTATATACGGTATACTGAACGTTTTTTCAAGTAATTTACCTAAATCTGCCTGCTGAATAATACCCTGTCCAACAACTTTTTCAGACAAATATTCCTGCATACCGGCAACATTTGCGCGACGAAGCTCATCAATAGTTGCTTCATTTGCAATATTATTTTTTACCAATACTTTTGCCAGCCATTCATCTTTAAAAGCTGTCATATTTTCCCCAACACAATTTCTGCAAGTCCTGTATACAGAAAGGAATTTGTTAATTCATGATTTTATTATATCAATATATAACTATTTTCGTAATATTTTTATTTTTCTTTACAAATAATAATAAATTTTATCAACGAAAAGTATTAATTATTATATAGTTGTTACATTTATTTTGTCAATACAATATAATTTTGAAGTTCTTCAAATAAACAATAATTACATAAATTTTTCAAGGAAGTATTTATGAATTACATTATTTCCTGTTAATTCAGGATGAAATGAACAGACTAGTACCGAATTATTTTGAACCATAATGTTATCATCTTTATATTTAGCTAATACATCGCAATCAGAACCATAGTTAACAATTTTAGGTGCGCGAATAAATACTGCTTCAAATTTTATTAATCTATTATTTAACTCAATGTTTACTTTATCTACAAATGATTCCTTTTGCCGGCCATATGCATTTCTATTTACTTCAATATTTATTAGGCCAAGTGGACTATAATTAATCGAATCGACTTTTGTTGCCAAGACTATCATTCCAGCGCATGTACCCATAATAGGAGAATTAATACTATATTCTTTTATGGCATCTTCTAAATCAAGTTTATCGAATAGATTCAAAAATGTAGTCGATTCACCACCAGGAATAATTAAGGCATCAGTTTTTTTTAATTCATCTGGAGTACGTATAATTTTTGTATCATACCCCATCGAGTCAATCATTTCTTTGTGTTTACTAAAGCCACCCTGTATCCCAAGAACACCAACAACCATTTATTACCAACCTCGTGTCTGAAGCAATTCTTCGGCCGGAATTTTAGCGATATCTAATCCTTTCATGGCATCACCAAGGCCTTCACTTGCTTTGGAAACTATATCAGGATTATCAAAATGGGTAGTAGCCATTACTATTGCTTTAGCTCTTTCTTCAGGATCCTCAGATTTAAATATGCCGGAACCGACAAATACCGTTTCAGCTCCTAATTGCATCATTAAAGAAGCGTCAGCCGGCGTCGCTATTCCTCCAGCAGCAAAATTTGGTACTGGCAATTTGCCGTTTTCTTTAATATACAACACAAGCTCTAAGGGGCTTCCATTACTTTTTGCATAACTAACTAATTCATCATGCCCCAAAGTTGTAATTTTCTTAATAGCTGATTGAACCATTCGCATATGCCTAACAGCTTCAACGATATTTCCTGAACCTGCTTCTCCTTTGGTTCGAATAAGCGCAGTGCCTTCGGCAATTCTTCTCAATGCTTCTCCCAAATCTGTACACCCACAAACAAATGGTACTTTAAAATCATGTTTCCAAATATGATTTGCTTCATCGGCAGGTGTTAGTACCTCACTCTCATCAATAAAATCTACTCCAAGTGATTGCAGTACCTGGGCTTCTGCAAAATGACCAATTCTGCATTTTGCCATAACCGGAATTGAAACCATTTTCTGAATTTCTTTAATCATTTTAGGATTTGACATTCGTGCTATTCCACCATCTTCCCGAATGTCAGCAGGGATTCTTTCTAACGCCATAACGGAGACAGCTCCGGCATTTTCAGCAATTTTGGCTTGTTCAGCATTCGTTACATCCATAATGACGCCGCCCTTTAATTGCTCCGCAAATCCCACTTTAACTAAATCAAAATGTTTATTTTCTGCCATCTTAATATCTCCAATATCTATACATTATTTTTTTTTGCATTTGGTGTCTAAATTTAAATCCAATAACTTACATATTTCAATATAGTCTTATTTTAAAAATTAACTAATCTTCTTTTTATTTCCTGCATAGTTTCAGGTATCGTTTTTGTAAATCCATGAATAAAAGTATTTGCCAGTTTAAATTGAGCTAATGGACCTCCAAAAAAAATATTGTTTACTTTTGCAGATTCTCCATATTTTTTAAGTTTCGGATATTTATTTTCCGGTTCATTTTTAAATTCATTCATTTTAAATAGATCAAGTTTTGGTCTGTATCCTGTGGCAAAAATCAAATGATTAAATTCCTGTTTTTCACCGTTATTAAGTGTAATGGAATTACCATCAACTTCTACAATTGTTGTATTTGATTTATACCTAATCAGTTCCATTTTTATTAATTCCAATAAATAACTTTCCGAGACGCCCCTAATATGACACAAATTATTAGATTTACTAAAAAACAACAAATTCTGTCTTGTAAATAAGTAAACCTGAGAGAATCCCATAAGTTCGATAGCAATTTCTGCCGCACTATTTCCACCACCTATAATTATTACTCTTTGATGCTTAAATTTTTCCATATCAATGTAAAAATGCGAATGCATAACGCTTAAATTTTCTCTTGCTCCTGGAATATTAGGAATATATGGATTACTAAAAAACCCAGTTGCGATAAGAATTACTCTACTTTCTATTGTATCTTTTTCTGTTTCAATGAGAAAACCATTTTTATTTCTTTTGATATCAATAACAGCGTTGTGTGTCATGATATTTAAGTCAAAATATTTAACAAAAGAATGCAAATAATTTACAAATTCTTCAGCATTACAATAAGGACGATCAACATCTAATTTCCAAATTGGGTATTGTGATGAAAGGCTGGTCCAATCTCTTTGTGGATGGCAGGGAGAAAGTAATCGCATGTTAGGGCGAATCGTTTTCCATGCTTGAGCAATTTCTCCTTTTTCTAAAATTAAATAATCAATATTTAATTCCCGAGCAATTTCACCGGCGCGTAATCCGGCAGGACCACTACCTATAATAACTAAATCTTTATTTATCATAATATATTGTATTTCAATACGGAATAATATCAGAAACTAATTTTTTAAATTCATTTCATAATTTAATAAATTTATTAGCTCATTCCTGCCTTTTCCATTTTTGGAAGAAAAAACCATTACATTCTCATCTTCAATTTGCTCAATTACTTTACTCTTTGTTTTTGACAATTCATTATTTGATATTTTGTCAACTTTAGTAAGGACAATTTTATAATTAATTTGGTAATAGGATAACCAATCCATCGTTGTTATATCTATTTGCATAATCCCCCGACGTGAATCAACTAATAGCAACACTAATCTTAATTCTGAATTATCTTTCAGGTAATTTTCAATCATTTTTTTCCATTTTTCCGTATCTTGTTTTGATACTCTTGCAAAACCATATCCCGGAAGATCCACAAAATAGAATTTATTGTTCACAAGAAAATAATTTATAAGCCGCGTTTTACCAGGGGTTGAACTTATTTTTGCCAGTTTTTTTTGATTAAATATTGAATTGATTAAGGATGATTTACCTACGTTTGATCTGCCAACTACAGCTAATTCAGGTAATTTAGGTGTTGGTTTATCTTTAATATTCGTGATACTTTTAAGGAAACTAACATTTGATAAGAAGGATTGAGCCATTTCGTTTTAAAATCATTTTTTGAATTATTTCAAATATTTTCATTTAAATTATAAATAAAGGGGATTTCTCCCCTTTTTAAAACTAAATATGTTTTTGCAATTTTTCTTCAATCATCGATTTTGGAACTGCACCTATAATTTGATCAACCACTTCACCGTTTTTAAAAATCATTAAGGTTGGTATTGAGCGAATTCCAAATTTTGTAGCTGTTCCGGGATTACTATCAACATCCATTTTTGCAACTTTTACAATACCTGCTTTTTCTTCAGAAATTTCTTCTACCAACGGAGCAATCATTTTACATGGCGCACACCAAACTGCCCAATAATCCACCAGTACCGGTATATCGGACTTCAATACTTCTTCTTCGAAATTAGCATCCGTAACTTCAATATACTTACCCATTTAATCCTCCAGACTACTTTAATTATTTTTATCAATTTTAATTATCATTTATTATTTGAAGAGCATTTTTATAATCATCAGGATAATTTATATTAAAGAATATATCTTTCTCAAATATTTGTTCATTAAATTTCATGAATCTTTTCTTGATTTGTTTAAATAATGCCCTGATAGCGTAATTTTCTTTTTCAATATTTTTTTTCATCAAAGGAAATATTTTTGAGCTGTAGGCAGCAACTAATGGTTCGATTCCTTTTTCAGATTCAGCAATAATTGCGTCATATTCTTCTTCTATACATTCATCCAAAATAACTTTTAAATCAGTATGATTTAAAAACGGCATATCACAAGGTGAAATTAAGTACCAATCTGCTTTTATCTCAGACATTGCTGTGAACAAACCTCCAATTGGACCAATATTTTCAACTTGGTCATAAACACCGGTAGCATTTTCAAAATTATCAGTTCCCTTTCCAATTACAAACACTTTATTCAAAAGCATATTTTGTTCATCTATTATTCTCTGGAGTAAGGTTTTACCTTCAAATTCCAACAAAGATTTATCTTTTCCCATTCGTCTGCTTTTTCCGCCGGCGAGAATAATTCCTACACAATCAATCATTGCTGCCCAATTTTAAAATTTTAATATTAACTTTTGCTACACCGGTTTTTATCAAACCAATGTCCTTTGCTGCTTGAAGGGAAAGATCTAAAATTCTGCCAGCCACATAAGGTCCTCTATCATTCACCCTTACTTTAACTTTTTTTCCATTTTCCAAATTTGTTACTAATAAAACTGTTCCAAAAGGCAGATTACGATGGGCAGCAGTATAATCATGCATATTAAATATTTCACCATTTGCAGTTTTTCTGCCATGAAATTTATCAGCATAATATGAAGAATAACCTACTAATACCTCACCGTCTCTCACATTAGTTGATTTTCGATTCACTTTCTTTGATGCAAATTTGCTCGAAGGGGCACAAAAATTATAAAATATTAATGATAAAATAATTAATACAAAATATTTCATGATTTCATCCCACCCGTTAATTCATAAATATTCTGTGTTTTTGTTCTTTCGCAATAGTCAATTAGTTTTCCCGGAATTTCATCAATAGCAAATGGATTTACAAAATTGACAGTACCAAGCTGAACAGCAGTTGAACCAACCAACATGAATTCAATAACATCCTCCCAATGCATAATTCCGCCTATACCTAAAATTGGAATTTTTATTGAATTGTAAAGTTCAAACACTTTTACCAGTGCAACAGGTTTGATCCCCGGTCCGCTGTATCCTCCTGTTATTCTAGAAATTTTCGGTTTTCGTGTTTGTATATCCACAGCCATTCCAACCAATGTATTAATCGCGGAGACACAATCTGCCCCTGCATCTTCAACCGCTTTTCCTGCTTCTGCAATAAATGAACTGTTAGGCGTTAGTTTTATAATCAAACAACGATCCGTATTTTTACGTAAAGTTTCGGTTATATTAAAACAAGCATTGGCGTCCCTTCCAAACTCCAATCCACCTTCTTTAACATTCGGGCAGGAGAGATTTATTTCATACCCTGCTATACCGGACTCATCTTCTAAAATATTTAGAATATCAAGATATTCTTTTTGGGTATTTCCTGCAATATTAACAAATATTGGTAAGTCTAATTTCCGTAAAAATGGGAGTTTTTCATTTACAAAATTATGAATGCCAACATTAGCTAATCCGATTGAATTAAGCATACCACATTCTGTTTCAGCAATTCTCGGTGATTTATTACCTTCTCTTTTTCCGAATGTTACAGACTTGGTTACTAAGCCACCAAATTTGTTTACATCGATGACTGCATTCATTTCCTCACCATAACCAAATGTACCGCTGGCAACCATAAGAGGATTCTTTAATTCAATATTTCCGATTTTTACTTTTAAGTTTACCATCTATTTAGTCTGTAATATGCTATTCAATGGTGATATTATTTGCATTAAATACCGGTCCGTCTTTACATGTTAAATAATATTCGTTTTCATTAGCTTCTTTTCTAACAATGCATCCCTGACAAATACCATATCCGCAAGCCATAATTGTTTCGATTGACAACTCACAATATATTTCATTTTCGAGAGCAATGCTCTGAACTGCTTTAAGCATGGGGTTTGGACCACATGCAAAAATTTTATGAATATTATTGGAATTGATATTTTGTTTTAAATCTTCTGTAACAAATCCAGTATATCCTTTGGAGCCATCATCAGTAGAAAATCTAATATTATTGGGAATATAGTTTTCAGGAATTAATTCTGACTGATTCGCT
>DAOWAQ010000083.1 GCA_030634505.1 Calditrichia bacterium | reverse complement strand
TAGATATTTAGTGCTTTCCGAATATCCTTCATAGTTTTCTATGACATTTTTGAAAAATTGAATTTTAGATTCTAAAATTTCTTCTTTTGATTTTAAGGAATGTATTTTTAAAGATAAATTTTCCAGTTCTGAATCAATTTGTAGGACTTTTTTATTTGACAATTCTATTAGATCAATTTTTTCTTTAAAAGAATTATTTATTTTATTTTTCTGCTCGTTATAGCTTTTAATATCCAGAAATGACTGTTTATTATTTTTTTCAATTTCATTTAGTTCAATTTGCAGATTTTTAACCTGCTCTTCATTCCAGTTTAATTTATAAACATTGTTTTGTTTATTCTCTTTCACCGAAGTTAAATTCTCGAGTACCTTTTTATAGTTATTTTGGAAACTGTCAATCTTTTCCTTCTTTGATTTATTGATATTAATCAAATTTTCATATTCATTAAATTTTAAATTATAGTTTTCTTTGATCTTATCAATCACAACAGACAGTTGATTTATATCCTTCGAGAGAATATCACTATTTTCATTCAATTTGTTTTGCTTTTTCTCAAATTCATCAATGTCTTTAAGATTTCTAGTTTTCGTTTCTTGTAGTGCCTCAATTCTTGTTCGTGATACTGCCTCATCTTCTTGAATAGATTGAATTTCTTTATCAAAATCAAATATTTGTTTGTTTATAGAAGATAATTTTTGTTCAAATTGAATTATTTCTTGTTTATAATCTTCCAGCAAAGTTTCTTCTAAGGTTATTTGATGACTAGTATCATCCTTAATTACGCCAATTTCTTTAAGTTGTTTTTCGAGTGGAAGAATTTCATCTTTTAAAATATTATATTTATATCTTGCCAATGCAGTTTCTTTGTTTTTTAAATCATCTTGAAATTTAATATATCTACGTGCTTTTCCAACCTGCCGAGAAAGACTATTAACTGTACGAGAAATTTCAGATATCATGTCACTAATTCTACTCATATCACTTTTAGTTGCAGTTAATTTTCTAACAGCAGATTTACGGCGAATTTTATATTTAGTAACACCTGCAGCTTCTTCAAATAAAATCCTTCTTTCTTCGGGATTTTCGCTAATAATACTTTCAACCATTTTTAATTCAATAACAGAATACGAATTGGCATTCATACCAGTATCCATGAATAGGTTTAAAATATCTTTTAATCGGCAAGGTGTTTTGTTCATCAGATATTGACTCTCACCATTACGATAGAGTCTTCTGGATATAACAACTTCACTGAAAGGACTATCTAATATATTTTTATTATTCTGAATGGTTAGAGATACTTCGGCGAGACCCAGAGGCTTTCTTTTTTTTGAACCATTAAATATTATATTTTCCATTTTATCGCTTCGAAGTGTAGTAACTCTCTGTTCTCCGAGCACCCAACGTATTGCATCTACAATATTTGATTTTCCTGATCCATTTGGACCTATGACACAAGCGATACCATCATCAAATTTTAATTTAGTTTTATTTGCAAAGGATTTAAATCCAAATAGTTCTAGCTTTGATAAATACATTTTACCTCAATATAAATTCTGTGCTGCAGATAATGTTTTCAGATATTCAAATACTGTAATATCCATCTTAATATAGAGCAAAAAGCTAATGATAAGGATTAGGTAAGTCAAGAATACAAGTACTATCATTTTCGCAGGTTGTATCATATATAATACACGAAAACCATTTGCTAATCTAAAATTATACCACAATGCAAATAGGAAGAATATCCAAATAATTTCCGGATAAAAAATATCATTTGTTGCAAAATTATAAGCAAATAAGCATATTGGAATAAAAAAGAGGAAAGGTGAACCTGACCAACTAATAATAGAATAAATTTGTCTAAACTTTCTTTTTTCTTTAGAAAAAATTCCTAAAACTTTGAGAAATAAAGCAAAGATAAGTTGCAATATTGAAATAGTTAAAAGAATAAATAAAAATAGTTTCAAAGGAGAATTGAGTAAAGATAATAATAATAATTTAAAATCAGTGTCTGTAATAAAAATATTAATGTATTCATCAAAAAGAATAGAATCATAATTTGCATAGATTATCGATGAGACAAACGATGATATGATTGTACCAACTGTTAATCCCATTAAAGTAGAATTAAAAACAGAAATAATTCTCCGATCTCTTAAATCCACAAAAAATCCATAAGGGTGCTGTAAACTTCGTATTAAATTTTCTTTCAATCGATAATTTCTTTTATAGACTAAAAAGAATATTATTGATATAATAAATACAATTATACTGAGAAAATTATTTTTTTGATCAGTTTTATAATAGGAAACTTCTATTTCTTTGTTTTTTAAATAATTTGCAAAGAAATGAAATTTATCTTTTTTATTCCTATTGTGATCAACTAAACCAAATGGATAAATAACTTCATTAAGGCTATCATTGATAGAATAGAAACTTGGTACTTCTCCTTTCCAATCATTGTATGATTCAATAAAATAGCCACTATAAGTATTGAGTGAATCATAATGCAGAAAAAATCTTTGAAGTTTATTTAGTTCTCTTTTATAATGTCTTGCAACAAGAACATCATTTTTATAAATATTGCTAGGATAATATATGCCACCAAAAATTACTGGCAAGTCTCTATCTAAATAATTTTCAAAAAAAGAAAATAATTTATCAGGATTGACATAGTTATGAATTAGGACAATATCACACAACTTGTCTTTTGCCTTAAAATTAAAATCAATTGGAGATGAATACGTTAAAAAATTAAAGTTGTCCTTTAAATATTTTGCGAGTACAATAGTAAATTTTCTTGCAGGTGGAAAATTGGTTTTTGGTTCATTGCCGATTCCCATTCCAATGACCGAAGGATTGGACTTAAAGGATTCACCCATTTCTGCAGTAATTAATTTTCCTATATTAAAATATTTGTTATTTGTATAAAATTTATCGGGAAGTCTCCAAAAACCGTTGTCAATAAAAAGAAGAATTCCTAGTGAATCGGCATATTGTGCAATTGTAGGATGTGGTATATAGTTTATAAATCTAACGGTATTAAATCCAATTCCTTTTATTATCTTTAGGTCATGTTTAGCTTGGGTAATATAGTCATAATTATTGTTAAAATTAAACCTATAATTAATTCCTTTAATTTCAATGGGTTCATTATTTAATAATATTTGAGATCCATTTGTATTTATATTTCTTAATCCGAATTTATTTTTGTAAATGAAATAGTTAAAATTTGATGATTTAATTGTTAGTTTAATAGTATACAATTCAGGTATTTCATTACTCCATTCAATAGGGTATTTGATATTTATTTTTCTTTTAAATTGTTTTTTTGATATAATATTTTCTAAATATTCAAATCGCTTATGAATCGTTATTCCGGTTGGAGAAAGAATTTCTTCTTCAATTTTGATTGTTTTTTCATTTTTAAATGTCGAACTATCAGTTATATTTAACTCATAATTAATTTGAAGATTTTTATCTTTATATTTTAAATCAATGTGATCAAAATATTTATTTGGGAAAAATTCAAAATAAATTTCTCTGGCTATTCCAAGAGGTCTAAATTGTTTAGGATATTTTGGATATCGAAAATCATATGTATCACCATTCTCGTCATTCTTAGAAAGTTTTATTTCTATATAATTATTATCTTTTTTTAATAATTTTGGATCAAAATCGATATAATAGCTGGTAGGAGCGTTCACATGTTTTCTAATCATGTGATCATTGAGAAATATTAGTGCATTGCCATGCAATCCCAATATCCATAATCGAACCTTTGAATAAAGTATGCTATCCGGAATAGTAAAAGATTTACTAAATATTACTGAGTTAACATTTTTATCTGTCACAAAAAATGGGATATTAACATTATTGATTGATTCTAAATTTTCATATTTCACATTCCATGACTCAGTTTGTATGATTTTTATACTGCTCGACTTATAAAAATTGATGTTACTGTTTGTCTCTTTGCTTAAAGAGTCATTTGTCTGCATTATAAAAAAATGAAATGAAAAGAATATAAATATAAGTTTAATATTTTTCATATATATAATATAAAGTATAAATGTAAAATTATAAATACAGTTATTCTATTTTATTTATAATTTTTAAAATTGACATGAAGTATATTGAAGTGTTGGCGATTATTTTACATTAGACTAATTAAGTCTCTCACAGCATGCTCAAATCCCACTGCCAGTGCTTTATCCAGAATTGACTGGCCGATAATTATATCTTCAATACTATGAATTTTACTTATATCTCCGAGATTAGCAGAGTTAATTGATCCGCTAACATTGACTCCCATTCCTAATTTATTGGCTGCAGCAGAAAGGCTATTGATGTTTTCAAGCTCTGCAAGCTCTTCGTCAAGATTTTCCGCTAAAGTATATTTCGTTACATCAAATTCAATATAATCAAACTCCAGTTTCCCGGCATTCTTTACATTCTCAATCTCTGGTTCAATTAAGATGCTATTTGCAATAGTATTTACTCTTAAATCAGCAATATAATCTTTTAATGTATCAAAGTATTCATCTATATTAACAAAATTTGGGTGTGTGATAGATGACTTGTTGTTAGAAACAAAAGTAACCATATCCGGTTTTATTTTTAATAGTTTTTTAACTGATTGTTCACTAATATCACACCTTACATTAAAATGTGTTTTTGCTACTTCTCTCAAAATCTGAAGATCTCTTTCGTTAATTGTTTTTAAATCATTTCTAAAGTAACAAACAATTGATTCAACCCCGCCTATTTCTGCCAGGACACAACTTTGAACAGGATCAGGTGTTCTGCCACCTATAATATTTCTAATAAGAGCAATTGGATCAATATCTAAAGCAAGCCTGCTCATTTTTCCTCCGTAATTGAAAGTCTTTTTTTGTATAAATAATCAAAATTAAAATGAACCTTCATCTTGCCACCTGATAATTGTCCATTTTCCGGTTTTTTTCCTTACAAAATTAAAAATTGCTTCACCTTTCAAAGTTGGGATTTCAGTACCATCTTCAAAAGTCAGTGTAAAAGTCAATTTTATTTCTGCTTGATCATCTTTAATTGTTGAATATAAAGCATTTCCCCATGTTAATTTAATATCCCGAAAATGACGAAACAATTTTGCAGTTGTTCTTAAATCATCATCTCTCCCCCAACTTACTGGAATAATTGGCGTCGTTGAGTAATTTATATATGTAAATATGAAACTACTATCTATTATTTCACTATAAATTAATGAATCTTTAAAAATATACGCATATCTGAAATTAGTTAAAACATCTTGTGGGCTTTTTTGTTCTGTCAAAAATGACGAGGTTAACAAACTCTGATTAACTAATTTTGGTGCAAAGGGATTGGTACAGCTAAATAGTAAAATAACTATAAGAATAAATAGTTTATTGCTCATCTTTAACGAAATTTCAATTTAAGAAGTGACCAGGTATTCAAATAATTATCAACTGAAGGCCGATCCTCCCAATAATAAATTGACCATAATGAATTAATGTCTTTCACAAGTTTAATAATCGATTGACCCTTATATAAATATGATGAATAGGTAAAAACCACCACTAATTCATAATCAAAACTAGTCCAAACAGAATCCGGGAAAGTAGAAATTGATTTGTAGGAAAGTGAATCTAAATATGTTAAACTAATTGATTTTAATGAATCGCCGTTGATTATATTACTCAGATATTGAAATTCATCATTCAACTTCCAATCCATTAATAAGCCACCTTCAATCCGTTGATCATGCAAAAACTTGTATTGATAATTAGATGAATTATTTGCATCGACAAAACATTTTTCATAATTACTTATATTCTCTTGAAGTAAAGCAAAACGTAAATTTGAAAGAACAGTTTCAGAAAGGGTAGGTCTTTCATAGGTATCTGAAATATCTGTTGGATTTGGAGGTTCCGGTCCACGAACCGCAAATGGGTTTGTACAACCTGCAATTATTATTGAAAATGAAATGATTATTTTTTTAAGATTCATATTTTTTCTAAATCAACTAAAAATTAAAATTTAAGCTAATAAAAATGCTATTTGAAAGCAACAGCATGATGATCACAGTAATTCCCATCTCAATATTTTTTCTTTAGTTAGTTTGGAAATTCGAAAAAGAGATAGAAATATCTTGTCAATTTATTAATGTGCATTTAAATTGTAAACTATAAAATAGGATAGAGGTGTAGATTGACTATTATCAATGATATCGAAAAATTAAAACTAAAAATAAATAAACTTGATTACCATTATTATGTATTAAGTGATCCTTTAGTACCAGACTATGAGTATGACCAATTAATAAATAAGTTGGAACAACTGGAAACTCAGTCTCAATATTTTACAAAAGATTCACCTACACAGAGAGTATCCGGGATACCTACCAAAGAATTTCCTACTATTAATCACAAATATCCTATGCTGTCACTATCAAATACATATTCTACTGAAGAATTAATAGATTTTGATCGAAAAGTAAAAGGATTATTAGAATCAAATGAAAAATATGAATATTTTTGTGAACTCAAAATTGATGGTCTTGCTGTCAGTTTAATATATGAAAACGGATATTTTAAGAATGGCGCAACAAGAGGAGACGGAATTTCAGGTGATGATATATCACCAAATCTAAAAACGATTCGAAGTATTCCGCTAAAAATATCGTCTGAAGATAAATTGAAAAACTTTGAAGTTCGGGGAGAAGTATATCTCCCAACTTATGAATTTGAGAAAATGAATATCGAAAGAGAAAAAAATGAAGGGTCTTTATTTGCCAATCCACGGAATGCTGCGGCAGGTTCATTAAAAATGCAGGATGCAAAAGAAGTTGCAAAAAGGGGATTGAGAATTTTTTGTTACCAGCTATATTCAGAAGAAACTAATTTTAATAACAAAAATCACAGTGAAAATATTAATGACTTAATTCAAATGGGATTGCCCATAAATCCAAATTATAGAATTTGTATAAATATTGATGAAGTTCTTACCTACTGTGCTGAATGGGATGAAAAAAGAGCAAACCTATCATATGATATCGATGGTGTGGTAATAAAGATTAATAATCTCGAACAACAAAAAAGACTTGGATCTACGGCAAAAAGTCCGCGTTGGGCAATTGCCTATAAATTTAAAGCTATTCAAACAGAAACAATAATAGAAAACATTACCTGGCAAGTAGGAAGAACAGGAACAGTCACACCAGTTGCTAATTTACAATCTGTTTTATTAGCAGGCAGTACTGTTTCAAGAGCTACGCTTCACAATCCGGATGAAATTAAACGAAAAGACATTCGAGAAGGGGATAGGGTAATTATTGAAAAAGGTGGTGATATAATTCCAAAGATTGTCTCTGTTATAATATCTGATGGAATCAAAAGATCTGAGCCTTATAAAACACCAACAAAGTGCCCGGTATGCTGCTCTGAATTACAGAGATTTGAGGATGAAGCTGCATTGAAATGTGTTAATTATAATTGTTCTGCACAAGTTTTAAGAAGAATAGAACACTTTGCAAGTCGTGGTGCTATGGATATTGAAGGATTGGGTACGGCAATTATTGAATTATTAGTAAATGAGAAACTAATCCAGGACGCAGGTGATATCTATTATCTTAAAACAGAACAAATTTCGAACCTTGAACGAATGGGAGAGAAAAGTGCAGATAACCTGATAAATGCAGTCGAAGAAAGTAAAAACAAGCCATTGGATAAATTGATATTTGGAATTGGAATTCCATTTGTAGGTGCAAC
>DAOWAQ010000088.1 GCA_030634505.1 Calditrichia bacterium | reverse complement strand
TGGGAGCAAATGCATATTTAATTCTGCCATTGGCTGTATTATGCCATTTTTCAAGTAATGTGCAACTTGATTGTATTGTATTTTCAGTAGATTCTTTTAATGAATTTATATTGCTGTCTGAATCCATCATGGTTTTTCCGGCTATTGCACGAATTCCACTGTGCTCAATTTCCTCAAATACAACATCCATATGATGTACTGTTCCCATATCTAAAATTGTTGAAGTGCCACCTAAAAGCAATTCACTGATTCCCATCTTGGCGCTTAGCCTTAAAGTTTCTGGTGTATGCTGTCCTTCGTAGGGCCAGATTTTTTTTTCTAACCAATCTAATAAAGAGAGGTCATCCGCTAAATTACGAAATAAAGTCTGGCATAAATGGACATGTGTTTGAACAAAACCGGGTGTTACGATATATTCAGAAGCGTCAAAAATTTGGGCATTCTCATCATCAATGTTTGTATCAATTTTTGAGATTAAATCATCTTCGATTAGGAGATCACCTTTAAAAACTTCGGACTTTTCATTGACAGTAACAATCAGTCCATTTTTGATAAGAATGCGATTCATTTATTAACGTAACTCATTATTATTATTGCAGCTAAAGTTAAAACAGAGGATTCTAATTAGCAAGATATAAATTATTATCATGGTTATACATATGGCAATTATATTATAATATTTTTAATGATTAAGAAAGATATCATTCTTGAATTCTTTTATTATTCTATCCCATTCCATTTTAAACCAAGGGGTGAAATACTCGGGATGTTTTTCCATTTCTTTTTCCATTTGATCAATATCGATGAATTTCAATTCTGCGATCTCATTTTCATTTACGATAATATTATCATCTGATCTGCCGATATAAACAGAACATAATTCATTTTCCGAGCCTTTATCTTCAAATGCAGCCTGGTATTGAAATTTAAATAAATATTTTAAATCTGTATCAATACCCAATTCTTCTTTTAATCTGCGGTGTATTGCAGTTTTAAAATCCTCACCTTTGCGGGGGTGGCTGCAACAACTGTTGGACCAAAAGAGCGGCCACAGTAATTTCTGATTACTACGTTTCTGTAAAAGCAATTGATTTCTATCGTTAAAAATGAAAATGGAAAAAGCGCGATGTAAAATACCATCATTTTCATGGCAGTCAAATTTGGATTCATAACCTAAAACATTATCATTTTTATCTACTAAAATTAATTTTTCATCATCAAAAGACACAACATTTTGAGACATTCAATTTCTCCGTTTTCAATACTCTATACAGTTATTATTGTCATTGCGATCCCAACTTGTTGGGAGAAGCAATCTTTCTTGGTAGTGAAATTAGAGATTCCTTCGTCCGTCAGTTGACAGACTCGGAATGACAAATTTGTCAACCTTTAGCCAATCTGTGCAGGAATCGCTCTATATCCCGCTTTCCGCATAGCATATATGATTTTGTCACTATTTTCAGGGGCCAGGGCAATCATCGCACCACCACCACCGCCACCGGTAAGTTTTGCACCGAGAGCACCATTACGTCTGGCGATTTCAATCAATTCTTCCAACTCACGGCTGGAAACCAGCAATGCATTTAATAACCCCTGGTTAATGTTCATTAATTCCCCTAACTGATCCAAATCGTATTTTTTTATGGCTGCAACAGCTTCAAGTGTCAGTTCATTTATTTGTTTAAATATTTTTTCATACATTTTCTTGTTTTTTTCCCAGGCATGGTTCACATTGGCTACCATCTTAGCTGTTAAACTTTCTACACCACTTAGTCCAATGATGATAGGGATTGGTTTTTTTACTTTAATGTTCTCCATTTTTGGTGGATTGCCTTTTTGGAATAAGGTGAATTTCCCATAAGTAGCCAGGGAATTATCAATTCCCGAGGCAGAACCATGAATTATATTTTCTGATTCAAACGAAATATCGTTCACTTCTTCATCTGAAAGTTTTAATTTGAAATGTTCATCCAGAGCTCTAATAATTGCCACAGCTAGTGCTGCAGATCCACCTAAACCCATAGCTCTCGGAACATGTGGGAATACTTCAATTTTCATACTGCGATCTTCAACTTTTAACCTTTCCAGTATCATATCAAGTGATTTATAAATCGAATATTTGTGCTCAGCATTTTTGCGAATTTTTTCTTCAATTCCCCAACGTGGTATAAGTAAATGAATACCATTGTTGCTATCCCATACTTTTGCCTGCATAGCCAATGGAACAGGACCAGCAATAGCATGGGAGCCATAGACTACCGCGTGTTCTCCTAACAAAATTACTTTTCCGTGTCCCGAAGGTAAATTCTTTTTCTTAATACCTTCTTCAACAATATTGGCAATGGCAGCTTTCTTTTTAGATTCCAAAGTTTTAATTATCTCTTTGGCTTTCCAGATTTTTACATCACCATTTTGTAAAAGCTCTTCTACTACAGTATCGAAAATTTCAGGATACGCACCGGCAGCATTGGCGACGCTGCGGGCATGCAGAGTCATGTGCCCCTGTTGAATACCCTCAGTGCTTAAAGCACGTAAAGCAGAAAAATTTTGTGCCAGCCCGACAGCGGCCATAACCTGGGCAAGTTCAACAGCTGATTCAACATTTATAATTCTATGTGCGATTTCGACTGCCGGATTTGACTCCAGTGGTCCACCAACAATACCCACTTTAATTGGAATTTCTATAGAGCCAACTAGGTCACCATTCTCATTTTTATCCCACTTTGTTAAAGAAGTATATCTGTTGCCTCGTGCAGCATAGGCATGTGCCGCAGCTTCAATAGCACGCCAGTCATTTCCTGTGGCAATGGCTACCGGATCAATTCCATTCATGATTCCTTTATTATGAGTGGCTGCCCTGTAAGGATCAACAGCGGCAAATTCTGTGGCGAGAATGATTCCATCCCGTACATTTTCTCCTGAATAACCTTTACCTTTTAATAATTTACAGGGGATCGTGCAACTGGCTTTAACTAATGCACGGTCAGTTAAATTTGATAATATGCGTAAAAATACTTTTCCGCCTGTAATTTTCTCAATAAAAGAAGCAATACCTTCACACATGCTATTTACTAAATTGGCGCCCATAGCATCGCGGGTATCAACCAGTAAATGAACGACAACCATATCTCCGCGATGTGTTGATGAAGGATGAATTTTAACTTCAATATCTTTTGCTCCACCGCCACGCGCGAACATGTTAGGATGAAGACTATTTGCAAGATTTATTATTTCTTTTTTATTCTGTAAAATTATATTTTGAACTTTTGAGGTATGATCAACATCAACGATCTGAATTTGTCCGATTAAAAGCTGGTCGTCACCTTCGCATTTAAATCCACCGGCTTCGCGTACAATTTTCGACGCTGAGCTAATTGCGGCAACTATTGAAGGTTCTTCTACAACCATCGGAATAATATAATCTTTACCATTTGCTAAAAAATTTAATCCTAATCCCAAAGGCATTCCAAAAACGGTCACTACGTTTTCAATTATTTTGTCGGCTTCTTCCGGTTGTAGAATACTAAGATTGTTGAGCAGGGTTAAATAATCTTCTTCATTAATTATTTTTTGCTCATTTAATTTATTCAATCGTTCAGAGATTGATAAATTGTAAAATCCTGGAATACGAGATCTTTCCATTTTAATTCCTTTTTACAAATTCATTTTTTTCAGTTGTTTCTAATTCTATATATTTAAATTGAGAAGTATTTATTTTCTCAATTATATTTTTTTTTATATTCGAGTCGTTTGTAAAGGCAATGCCAATATCATTTCCGCCGGCACCTGAGGGTTTGTAGAAACCATTACATTCCCGCACTATTTTTGCAATATTTTTATGAGAGTCGGAAATTATTGGAATTCCAGCGCTTTTTCCAAGCTTATCGAGCGTTTCATAAAATTTATTTACAATAAATAAAAAATCACCCGATTCGTTATTTAACAAATGTGAACAACCTATGTTTGATAAATCACAGAGTTCTTTTATAACAACATTGTATATACCTGAATCATTATTTTTTAATTGATTTGTTTTTGATACAAATTCAGGTGTTGAGGTAGACGCTCCTGTCCAAATGGGAATAATAAATAAATCCTGTGGCAATGTAAAATTCTTATACGAATAATCGTCAGTGGATTTTTTGAAAATCCCTGTTCCCTTAAAAGTTGAAGCTGCAATGTCTATTCCACTGCCAATTTTTCCTTGCGCTTCATAATGCGCCTGTAAAGATGTATCAAACAAATCATGCACTTTATTGAATTGCACATTATTAAACTTACAGAGTGAATCAACAAGACTTACAGTAATTGCTGCACTCGAACCTAATCCCAATTTTTGATTTGTGTTTTCAAAATAAAAATCGCTGGTATTAATAGTAATGTCACAAGGTATGGGGATTATATTCTGCTTTTTAATGAAATTATAAATAAACATAAATATTTTATCAAACAGGGAAAGTTGATCCAATTCTGAACTACTCAAATTATTGTTGAATTTTAATAAATGATCATTCTTAATAATAAAAGTTAAATCTTTTATGCCAAGATTGGGAGCATTGATATAAAAACTACTATCATCAGTTTTTGTTAATACAATCTTTGCAAATTTATTTACTGCAGTAACAATTGCCGGGGCGCCCTCTAAAACTGCATATTCACCCAATAAGATTAATTTGCCGGGAGTTGATGTGGAAACAATCAAGTATTTTCTCCCAGAATATAAACAGAGGGACCAATTGCAGAATGAATGGTCTGTTTAATTCCTTTTATGTTTTTGAATTCATCTTTTACTTTGGATATATCTTGGGGAAGACATAGTACTTTTACCTGGGGACCGGCGTCAATAGTAAAGAATACTCCTAAACCACTTTTTCGTAGTGCTCTAACTTTGTTTATTATTTTAATGGTATTTTCATTCCAATAAATAATGCCGGGGTTGGAAGACATTGCCAGTGCATGCATTTTTAGGCAACTAAATTCTGAGAGTTCGCCCAATTTTTCGAAATCTTTTTTGACGATTGCATTTTTCATTTCTGATATATCACCAATAGAAGATTGAATCCAGTTTTTATAATAGGGTGAAGTTTTAGCGGAAAGATTCATTCCTTCAGTTGATCCGATTTCTTTTTCCTTTATTGAAGTGACTAAGATAAGTAATCGTAAATCCCAATAATTTTCATCATATAATTGATCTGCAACAGCATCCATTCCGCTTTTTTCATCTCCCCTGTGCATATGTACAAAACCACCATATATTGAACGTGCTGCTGATCCGGAACCTTTGCGGGCTAGTTCAGAAAGCTCAAACGAGCTTAGGTTCAAACCAGCCGCTTTTGAAGCAGCAAGAGCTAATGCAGCAAATCCGGAGGCAGAGGAAGCTAAACCTGCTGCGGTAGGAAAATTGTTTTCACTTTTAATTTCAAGTGGGAAATCAAATTTTTTCTCATGGCGAATTAAATCCAAAAATCTACTGATTCTTAATCTTTGTTTTTCAACAGCTGGTCGATTGTTTAGTATTAATGTATCCTTTTCTAAATTTTCTGAAATCCTCACTGTAGTTTTAGTCGATAATTCTTTTAATGTAATCGAAATTGAATCTACAGCTGGAATATTTAATTTTTGGTTTGATTTTCCCCAATATTTTATCAGAGCGATGTTAGAATGGGCAATAGCAGTTGTGTTTTTCATTTTATTAGATATTTTCATTGAAATTGATATGACTAAGCTAATTTAAATAAATAAACTTAGCAAATGGTAAATAATAGAGCAAAAAAATCAAAGTGCACAAAATGCTCAATTATTATATTTAGAATATATTAACCAATATACATTAGATTTTAAATAGCAGGCATATTAAGTAAAGTATATGATTGTTTTAAGTATTGTTCTTAATAATTTCTAACATTTCTTCAATAGATGTAACTTTCTCTCGCGGTTTATCTCTTGATTCACCAATTTCTTTTTCATGTGAATCTAATATTTGCCACTGTTCAAACGGCACAAATCGAACATTTTTTGATTCAAGCCATGAATGGATTATGAATTCCTGAGAATCAATAAATTTTTCTGCTGTTTTGTTCTTGAAATCTTCCAATAAAAAATTTACAGTTTCAACAGAATCCGGCTTATTGGTACCTATTACTCCACTTGGACCTCTTTTTGCCCATCCTGTAACATATTCACTTTTTATAACCTTATTATTTTTCAAATCAAAAACACGTCCGTCTTTGTTTGCAATTATTCCCTTTTTATCATCAAATGGAACATCCTGCATAGGCTGTGTTTTATAGCCAATTGATCTAAATACCAGGCTTGTGCTGAAATCTTCGCATACATCTGTGGCCTTTGCTTTTAAATTTCCGAAATCATCCTGAAATAATTCATTTTTAACTATTTTGACTCCGGTAACTTTTTTATTGATTCCATATAATTCAAGTGGTGATCTTCTAAATAAAAAGTGAATAACTTTTTTATGCTGAGTTGGATCATTTTTTGAAATTTGTTCAAGAAATTGAAGGTTTTGAATAATACGTTTTTCTTTAGTTTCTTCAATTATTTTTTTGGTTTCTTCTTCTATCTTTAACTCTTCAGAATTTACATAAGCAATCGCTTCGGCCATTTTAAATAATTCTTTGGTTCCTGCCGGTGTAAAAGCAGCTTGCATTGGGCCTCGTCTTGCAATTAAATAGATATTTTTGATTTTGTTTTCAGTAAGCTGATCTAAAGCATGTTGGGCTATGTCAGTTTTTGAAAGCTCTTCGGTCGATTTTGCAAGAATTCTGGCAATATCAATGGCAACATTCCCCATGCCAATAATGGCTATATTAACACTGGAAAAATCAATTTTTAAATCTCTATAGTCTGGATGACCATTGTACCATCCAACAAATTCAGTTGCAGAAAAACTGCCAACTAAGTCTTCACCCTTAATATTCATAGTTCTGTCACTTTGGGTGCCAACAGCATAAATTATAGCATCAAAATATTTAAAAAATTCATATTTTAAGACATCCTTCCCAAATTCAACATTGCCCCAAAAACGGAAGCTTGAATTTTGTGCAAGCTTTTCAAAAATTTTTGATACAGATTTGATTTGTTGATGATCAGGAGCTACACCTGCCCGTACCAAGCCATATGGGGTAGGGAGTTTGTCAAACATATCAACTTCAACATGTAAATCTTCTTGCTTGAGTAAATGATCGGCAGCATAAAATCCGGATGGTCCTGATCCTATAATTGCTGCTGTCAGAGGTCTTGATTTACTTCCAATTGATAATGCCATCAATTTCTCCAGATTCAAATTTTTAGTTGTAATTTATAACTTCAAAATTGAATATAAAATAATTTTATTCCTTATTGTACAAAAAGTTACATTATAATTCTTAGATAATACAAATCTACCTATTTTATTCGTTGACAAAAATTTTAGCGATGGTTAAATTCTTAGATTCTTAAACAATATATTATTTAAATTATTAGGGAGTAAAAAATGAGCATTCGCGTTGCAATAAACGGTTTTGGAAGAATTGGCAGGTTGGTATTTAAAGTAGCACAATATGATAAAGATATCGAATTTGTGGCTATTAATGATTTAACAGACGCTCATACTTTAGCACATCTTTTAAAATATGATTCAGTTCATGG
>DAOWAQ010000093.1 GCA_030634505.1 Calditrichia bacterium | reverse complement strand
GCAAATTACTTTCCGGGTATAGATACTTTATGCGGAAAAAATACTCAAGCGCCTTTTGATAATCATGAAGACGTTCAAAATAAATATTAGCAATCGTATAATAACTATTTGCTTTTCTGTTGTTGTCAATGCCATAATCATTAATGTATTCCAAGTATTCCTGAATAGAAGCCTCATATAATTCATTATTATAAAAATTATTAGCCAGGCTTAATTTTTTCTCTTCTGAAATTTGATTGCTTTTTTGTTCAGAACATGATAGAAGAGATATAATAATCATAATTGATATTAAAATATTTATATGAAATTTCATAATCTTAAAATACCTAATTACTATTTTGTTAAACGTTTTGCTCTCATTTTGAAAAATTTTGTAATTGGTTCTACATAAGAGCGATCAGTTAATATATTTATATTATCAACCCCGATGGATTGAAAGAACTTTTCACGCTTTTCCCGTTCTTCCTGTGATTCGGAAAAAAACGTTTCCCGTATTTCAGAACTGCCAGTATCAATCATTACAGTTTCCCCGGTTTCTGCGTCTTCCAATTCCAGAAATCCAACATTGGGCAACTCCACTTCTCTTGGATCAATAATATCTATAGAAATAATGTCATGCTTTTTATTAGCGACTTGAAGCGCTTTTTCATAGTTTTCTGTTAAAAAATCAGAGATGATAAAAACAATACTTCTACGTTTGATGACACGATTAAGATATTCTAAAGCAATATTCAAATCTGTTTTAGCATCTTCCGGCTTAAAATAAAGAATTTCGCGTATAACCCTAAGTACATGTTGTTTACCTTTGCGCGGAGGAATAAATTTCTCAATTTTATCTGAGAAAATCATTAATCCAACTTTATCATTATTTTTAATTGCCGAGAAAGCAAGAACAGCACATAATTCAGCGGCAACTTCACCTTTTAATTGTGAAGTAGTTCCAAAATTACCACTGGCAGAAACATCAACCATCAGCATAACTGTAAGTTCGCGTTCTTCATCAAATACTTTTACATAAGGACTACCTATCCTTGCCGATACATTCCAATCAATATTGCGAATATCGTCACCAATCTGATACTCCCGCACTTCAGCAAACTCCATCCCCCGACCTTTGAATACTGAATGGTATTCACCTGAGAAAATCTGATTCACTAATCCACGAGTAGATATCTCGATTCGTTTTACTTTTTTTAAAATTTCTTTTGGTATCATTATGAAATGATTTTAAAGAATTATTTTGTCTTTATGAAGATATAAGATTGTAAATTGATAAATTATATTTATATGTAATTTTTATTCTTCAATCTTCATTCTAAAATCTTAAATTTAATTATGGTACTTCAACTCTGTTTAACACTTTACGGATAACATCTTCCGTACCAATTTCTTCTGCTTCAGCTTCATACGAAAGAATTATTCTATGTCTTAAAACATCCATGCCTATAGAACGAACATCTTCAGGTGTTACATATCCTCTTCTTTGTAAAAATGCATGGGCTTTTGCAGCAAGTGTAAGATATATTGAAGCTCTGGGTGAGGCGCCATAATTTATTAATTCATTTAGATCTTCAAGTCCATATTTTTCAGGTTCGCGCGTTGCAAAAACTATATCAACTATATATTTTTCAATTTTTTCATCGACATAAACTTCTTTTACAACATTTCTGGCTTTATTAATATCCTGTGGTGTAACAACTGCATTAACTTGAACTTCGTTAGATTTTGTGGTTCTACGAATGATTTCTAATTCTTCTTCAGGGGATGGGTATCCAACATTAATTTTAAGCATAAACCTATCTACTTGTGCTTCCGGCAACGGATATGTACCTTCCTGTTCAATTGGATTTTGAGTAGCTAAGACCAAAAAAGGATCTTCCAGTTTAAAGGTATTTTCTCCTATCGTTACCTGTCTTTCTTGCATGGCTTCCAATAATGCACTCTGTACTTTAGCCGGAGATCTGTTAATTTCATCAGCTAAAATAATGTTTGAGAAGATAGGTCCTTTTTTGGTAGTAAATTCGCCATCTTTTTGATTAAAAATAAGTGTTCCTAGCAGATCAGCAGGAAGAAGATCAGGGGTAAACTGTATTCTTTGAAATTTTGTTTTTATCGTTGAAGAGAGAGTATTTACTGTTAATGTTTTGGCCAAACCCGGAACACCCTCTAACAGGATATGCCCGTTGGAAAGTAGTCCAATCAAAAGCCGTTCGACCATATATGATTGACCAACAATTACTTTGCTAATCTCATTGGTTATTTTTTCAGTAAATTCACTTTCTTTTATTATTTTCTCATTTATGGCTTTGATATCAGGATTCATTCATCCTCCTTTTCAGAATTATCATTTTTGCTTTTTTCTAATATCCATTCAACTGAATCATACAATTGGTGAAAATCTGTTTCATTCACAGTGTTTCCCGCAAATCTTATTAAATCAGATTTAGTCATAAATTCTATAATTTTTGCATATATTTTAGGTTCTATTTCTCGATATTCAATGTATTTCAATATGTCTTTTGAAGACAAATTTGATAAAGATGTCGAATATTTTTCAGAAAAGAAGCCTATAAGTAAATGAGTAAGATCATGTAATTTTTCTTTATAATTGTTACCTGCTAAATGGATAGTTTCTTTTAGTAATCGCAAATATTTTTTTTCTGTTGTCTCTTTAATATTCTCCAATTCTTCAAGCGCATTTTCCTTTTTTCTTTTATTGTACAATACAAACAGATAAACACCTAAACCAATCACCAATATTATTATAACATAAACTACATATTGAAGGATATTATTCGAAGAACTACCTGGTATTGGATCAATTATTTTTACGCTTATTCGACCTGCCAACAAACTTTCATTCTGATCAAGTAATGTATCTTTATAGCGAATAGTAACGCCGTTGATATATGCCATACCCATTTCAACTGGTCTGAAATAAAAAGTTATTCTTTTTGTTGAAATCTCTTTTCCATCGGAATTGGTTATGACTTTGTTCGACGATCCAGAACCCCTAACAATGAGATTTGTTACATCCGGATCTAATACATCAGAAATTTTGTATCTGCCTAATTCTCCTTGCCAACTCAATTGAACAATATAAACCACCTCACGATTTAAAGCTACTGATTCATTTTCCACGTATGTGAGTAATGATATATCAGAAACAGATGTATCTTGATTTGATTGAGAGAATATTGAACTACTGAGAATTAAACAAAGAAATAAGCCGAATAAAAATTGTTTATTCATTTTTTTATACTAATATAGTTTAATTAATTTTCTTTCTCTTCTTCTTCAATTTTTTTAAAAATATCTAATTCATTAATATCTTTACCCAGTGTTTCCAATTCATATTTTGCACTACTAACCAACTCGTGATCTGGATATTTTTCCATGAACATATTATAATATTTCTTTGCTTCATCAAGTTTTTCTGAATGATTAGCACAAATAAAACCAATCATAAACATTGCATTTGGTGTATTTTGACCTTCGGGGTAATTTTCTAATAAGCTTTGAAAATTATTTACAGACTCATCATACTTTCCATCATTATACTGATCATAAGCAAGTTTATAATACTCCGCTTCCGTTTTAGTATCTGAACAAGAAAAAAGGAAAATGACAGCAATTAAAATCAACACAAAAGGCATAGAATTTTTCATAACAATTCCCCTATATTATTTAAGGATTTAAATTAAAAAAAGACTTAGAATTTATAACTACAATATCAAAAAATCAAGCATTTGATATCTCATTTAATCATATTTAATCCCATAATATGATACGAAATTAACATATATGCATTTACACTTTTTTTGTTCCAAAGTTTAAATATTTTTTTAAGAAAATTGCAAAGAATTATGAATGGTAATAAATAAATTAGAACTAACTTAAAGTTCTTTTATTTTTAAACGGTCTCTAAAATGATCTATTGTTTTATGTAATCCTTCTTTTAACTGAATTCGAGGTTTCCAGCCAAACGTATTTTTTGCTAATTGAATTGAAGGTTTTCTTTGAGTTGGATCATCCGCAGGCAAAGGATCAAAAGCAATTTTGGATTTACTTTTAGTTATACTTAAGATTTCTTCGGCTAATTCTAACATTGTAAACTCATTTGGATTTCCAATATTTACTGGACCGATGAAATTTTCTTTATTCATCATTTTTAATACACCATCGACTAAATCATCAATGAATTGAAAAGAACGGGTTTGTTGTCCATCACCATATACGGTTATATCCTCACCTTTCAAAGCCTGAATTATAAAATTTGATACTACACGTCCATCATTTAAAGCCATTCTTGGTCCATAAGTATTAAAAATTCTGACTATTTTAATATCCACTTTATTTTGTCGATGGTAATCCATCATTAGTGTTTCTGCAACTCTTTTTCCCTCGTCATAACAACTTCTTATACCTATCGGATTCACATTACCCCAATAGTCTTCAGTTTGGGGATGTATTTTGGGGTCGCCATAAACTTCAGATGTTGATGCCAGTAAAATTCTCGCTTTTACTCTTTTGGCAAGCCCTAACATATTTATAGTTCCCATAACACTTGTTTTTATAGTTTTCACAGGGTTGTATTGATAATGTACCGGAGACGCTGGACAAGCGAAATGATAAATATGATCTACTTCGAGTAAAATTGGTTGCGTTATGTCATGGCGTATCAGTTCAAATCTTGGATTGTCAATTAAATGTATAATATTATCTTTAGTTCCGGTGAAAAAATTGTCTACACATATTACATCGTTGCCATATTCAAGAAGTTTATCACATAAATGTGATCCAATAAATCCTGCGCCACCGGTAACTAATATTTTCATTTATCCTCCAAAAATCATAAACTAATTTTGAGTTTTTCTTTGACTTCAATAACAAGACTATCATTTTCTAAATATTTATAAAAATCTTTTCCGGGACAAGCTGTTTCAGTATAATCTTTATGTCCTTTAATTAATTCTGTACTTATATCTAGCTCTTTACAAAAGAAAGTTATTAAATTTGTTAAAGCTTCGAATTGCTCCGAATTTACTAATTGAATTTCGTAATTTCCCATTAAACAAATCAATAAATGTCCGCTAGGATCATAATTAGTATTTGTATCTCCCGGATGTTTTAGTGATCGCCCTTCGTAAATTTTTCCATCCAAATCAATGAGAAAATGATATGGTATATCTATCCACTTTTTTTCGGTTCTGCTCCACGATTGCAAATTTCTCATATATTCAATCGGATCTTTATCTGCCGTAAATTCAACCCCACCATGATGTAAAGTAATTCTTTCTATTTTATGAGATTCGGCTGTTTCTTGATTTTCAATTCCGCCCCAATCTTCTTGGGAAATATTATTTAAGGTGTCAGGATAATTAATTGTAGCTTTTTCAGCAAATTGAATATTTTTCGATGAGCAAGAAATAAAAATTAAAGAGATGAATACAAACAATATAATTCTATATAAATATTCTATATTACTCATGGTAATAACCATGTCTCAATAAATTTCTCCTGTTCATCTGTAATATCTGTTTTCCGTTGAATTGAATATTTGGAAACCCTTTTGTTTTTTAGTTTAACTGTTGAAGTATTTAGCTGATTATTATGATACCATTTAATTTCATAATCTTCTTTTAAATTTACATTATTTAACAATTCCGACCAGTTTTCTTTATTAATCATTTCTCTGTCAATTGAAACCAATTGATCTCCTCTACTAATTTTTAGTTTATCTGCCGGACTATTCGGATAAACAAAGGATACTAAAGCTGCCTTACTATTTTTTGCATCTAATTTTATGCCGAAAAATGGAATTTCAGAATCAACTTTCAAATCTAATCCAATTCTATCTAAATATTCGGCAATTGGTAATTCATCAATTCCAGTAACATAGTTTTCAAAAAAATCAGAAAAATCAATATTACTATACTCTTTGATATAATTGTAAAAAGATTCCAGAACAAATGTTTGATTTTTCTTATAGACATTTTCATATAAATATTTAAAAAAGTCGTCCAAATTTTTCTCATGATTGGACTTTAACCTCATTTCAATATCAATTAGTAGGGCAATAATAGCCCCTTTAGTGTAATAAGTTCTGAATGAATAATCAGGTATTTCACTTCGTAACCAGGCGTCGAAACTATATTGTGAAACAGATTTTAAGTGTAATGCTGTATTGTTGATCAATCTGTTAACATATGTTGACCAGCTCTCCAATACTTTATTTTCATCAATTACACCTGCTTTTGATAATGGACGATGCGTATAATATGAAGTGAATCCTTCACTAACCCACAGCATTTTTGTATAAACTTCATCCGTATAGTCAAATGGTCCTAATCCGATTGGGCGAATTCTTTTAACATTAAAAAGATGAAAATATTCATGTGATTCAAGCATTAAAAATTTGCTGTAATATGCTGCATCCGAGATATCGCCTTTTAATGATTGAGGAGTTACACAGGAAACATTTGAATACAAATGTTCGATACCACCACTACCTGGTTCTGCTACGCGTAGAAAGAATGTATAGTGCTTATAAGGTAATTCTCCAAAAACTCCATAAAACCAATTCACCATCTTTGCCAAATCATCAGTTATCTGATCTTCATTTATTTCAAACCATCCATTAAAAACTACAAAATGCTCTTTTCCCTGAACATCGAAAGAAAACGTATGTAACTTCCCCAAAAACGCCGGACAATCGATAAATTCATCAAAATTAATGGCCTGGTATTTGTCTTCGCTCAATTTTGTCTGTAAAGATGTATGCACTTCCCAATCATCAGGGTATTTAAATTCAAGATTACATAGTAAATCTTTCTTACCTTCGATATACATGAATATTACGGCACCATTAAAGTAAGCAAAATCTTTCTCAATATGTGCATGATAGGGATTATTTAAACTGTAAGCATAAACTTTATAGGAAAATCTGATTATTTTAGACTGCTCAACTTTAACCCGCCAAGTCTGTTTATCTATTTTATAACAAGCTAAAACTGAGTCTACATCATTCTTTGCATGAACATCAATTACATTTTTTGACCAGTCCTTTATAACATATGATCCCGGCGTCCAGGCAGGCATAATAAAATCAATATATTCTTGATTTTGAACATCATAAGAAATTTCTATATTAAAATAATTTCTGTGTGGATTTTCAATCGATAATGTATAATTAATTTCCTGAGAATATAATGATAATGACAATAAACAATAAATCACTAAATTAGAAAAAAATTTCATTTAGAATCTTTTTTAGAATAGTTAACATAAATGATTAAACCAATACCTGCAAAAAACAATAAAACACTCAATACCTGTGCCAATGAAAAAGTATCAAACAACACATTTGGATTTGTTCTCCAAAATTCTGT
>DAOWAQ010000327.1 GCA_030634505.1 Calditrichia bacterium | reverse complement strand
ATTTGAACGAAGAACCCATTAAATCAATACTTAAAAGGAAAAGGAAAAGAAAGAATATTAGCTGAAGAATCTGTATAAGTATTTGTAATTTGGGGGAAATTTTTTCAGTTTTTATCACAATCTATCTCACTTATGTATATTCAAATATTAAAAGTTTATTTTTTCAAAATCAAATATACAAATTTCAAATATTTATATCGTAAGATTGATTGTTTGAATTGTGTTAAAAATTTAATGATAAATTTATAATTATTTTTCAGTCTTGTTCTATTCTCTTAATAATTACTGATTTTCCATTTTCTTTTACATCAGCATAACCGTTTTCAAAATCACCAACTTCATCATAAATATACGGAATAATCAATTTCCCCTTTAAATTTATAAATCCCCACTTGCCATTAATTATCTCTAAGTGCTCTCCATTTTCTTTAAACTGACAGTCTTTGCAAACGGCAGCTTTACGGTCTGCAAATGGTCTTGCATAATCAAATTTTGATTTTATAACAACATCGCCTTTTTCATCAAAAAATCCGAATTTGTTTTTCAATTCAAATCTGGCTAATCCAAAAGAAAAGTAATCAGGTCCGTTATCAACCACATGTGGTCGTATTATTTTTTCTCCTTTTTTATTGATATAAACCCATCCACTGTCTTCAACAACGGCGGCAATTCCGTGTTTTGAAAAATCTTGTGCAAAATTAAATTTTGGTGCAATTATTTCAACATCCAACTTATTTTTAAATCCATATTTGCCCAATGATTCAAATACAAATAAATCATTCACTCCTAAAGGATGAGGAATATATGCTAAAATAGTTCTTGGAAATTTATCTGTGATAACTAGGAATCCCAGACTATCATATTTCACAACACCTTCCCAGTTTCTGGAATTACCATCTACACTAAGTTTGATCTGCACGGGCGCTTCATTTTCTACAACAATTCTATTATTATTTATATTGAATTTCACTATTCGTTCAACAGCTTTATTTTCTGAATGTGATAATCCTTTTCCATATTTTACAGACATTTTGTCTATTGCGGGATTTAATAAATCTGCATCACCTTCATATAAATAATTTATACCCCAAAAACAATTATTATTATCAATTCGTGTTACATCAGTAATTCTATATTCAATGTTTGGAAAAGTAAGTAAATCAAATTCTTGAAGTTCCAAGTCAAAAGAAACAGCTGTTGGATGTAAATTGACGTTCTTTCCATTTGCTTCATATATGGCAATAACTCTGTCATTTACAATTAACAATGTTTCGAATGCCATATTTTCAAGATTTACAGGTGGATGTATTTCTTTAAGTGATTTTGGTTGAAGGTTAATTTTATTTGAATTTGAATCTATTTCACCTTTAATAATGTATGCGAACATCTGACCTGATATTTCGGCTTCAACGGATAAATAAACATTATTGTTATTAAAAACAATCGCTTCGTATCCCTGGAAACCATCAATCTGGTCTTCGATACCCCTACTATCCAATTCAATTTTTACAGGTATTAGCGGTTTATCATCTATCTTTTTTAAATAATTCTCTATTGCAGATTTAGAAATTGAAAACAAACAGCCATTATATTTTGAAGGAAATCTATCAGGATATTGGGGCAACAAAATCAATTTATTCTCATACCAATCCATTCCTGAAAATTCAGCTTTGGGAAATGCGATAATTTTGTTTAATCTAATTTCAACAGGTTCTACTTCAGAAACAGTATTTTCTGTTGCATTTAATACGTATGTTGATAGAAATATTAATATAAAACCCAGGTATAGTTTTCGAAGTATCGAACAGTGTGTAATTATGATTATTATTCTCCGGTTATTTGCGGCATTGTTTTCAGATTATAATCTTTTGTTGATTTAAATTCAGTTTGTTCCAAAGCCTCTTTTTGCTTATTAAATTGATTGGCTAAATAGCTAAAATTTCTTTTAAAATAATCTGCTTCATTTGCTGTTGTTAGTGTAATCGTACTATTTCTGGACATACGACGTGTAAAATTAATAATATTTGCTAAAATATCCTTTTGTTCTGCCAAAATTGAAATGATTCCATCTTTATTTTTTATGATATTTTCAAACCCTGTTTTTTCATTTCCGGCATTGGCGTCTTTTTGAGAAATCGTTTCATTTAATGTTGAAATTGTGTTTTGATATTCAGATTTTTCATTGACAAATTGTAGTTGAGCATATGAATAAAGTAAAATTGCTCCGATTATAAACCCAACCATTAAAGTAATTACAGGAATTATTTTTGATGAATGCTCCCTAAACCATATTTTTCTGATAGCGTCTTTATTTTTTTCGCTTGATTCTCCAGGCTCTACCACAGCAGCCCAATCATCCATATCGATATTTTTTTTACAGTAGGGGCATTTTTTAAAATTTTCTTTTGTTAATGCTGCAGAACAATGAGGACAGTATTCCATAACTTCTCCAGTAATGTGTTAAATATTTACAAAATTTATACTATTTTATTAAAAATTGTCAAACATTTAAAATTATACAAATTACAGGCCAAATGTATATATAAAGAATTATATATTAAATAAATTTACCGATTCACTAAAATTATTTACGCAAATACACATCTTTCCATGAAATAGAATTAACCAGATTTATAAATCCAGATGTGACACTAATATTCAATTTTTTGTTCTTAAAAATATCAAATTCACCGGTTGGAATTGAATCTTCTATTAAATTTTCTTTTGTCATTATTTAAATATTTCCTGATAAAGTAAATTATCCCACTACGGATAAAACAATTTTTTGTGCTTCTTCCTGTATATTTTTTAGATGATCTTTTCCATTAAAACTCTCAGCATATATTTTATAAATATTTTCAGTTCCGGATGGTCTTGCAGCAAACCAGCCGTTTTGAGTTGTTACTTTTATACCGCCAATTGAAGCATTATTTCCCGGTGCATGTGATAGTTTCGCTAATATTTTCTCCCCTGCTAATTCATTTACAGTAATATAATC
Organism: Calditrichia bacterium; assembly: GCA_030634505.1. GTDB lineage: Bacteria > Calditrichota > Calditrichia > JAJRVZ01 > JAJRVZ01 > DAOWAQ01. The sequence continues at coordinate 400 of DAOWAQ010000327.1, read as the reverse complement.
CGGATTAAGAGATTTCAGTTTTTCCTTTTGTTCGAGTGTAGCAGGCGCATCTGTTCTTTCATATACAGGAGAACCAAATTCTTGTTCTAATTTTTTATAATGCTCACTCGGATCAAGTTTTGTTTTAGCAGTGATTTCTGCCGCAAGCAAATCCATAATTATTCCATCCTTATCCGTTGTCCAAACACTGCCATCTTTTCTTAAAAATGAAGCGCCTGCACTTTCCTCTCCACCAAACCCAAACGACCCGTTAATTAAACCATCAACAAACCATTTGAATCCCACTGGTACCTCAGATAAATTTTTACCCAGCCGATCGGCGATTCTGTCAATCATTGAACTCGATACCAATGTTTTTCCAATAGATGCATTTTTATTCCAGTTTGGCCTGTTCTGAAAT
>DAOWAQ010000055.1 GCA_030634505.1 Calditrichia bacterium | reverse complement strand
TTTTGTTTAAAGATGGATTCAAATAATTCATGATTACAAATGCGGATGCTAAGGTAGCATGGCCACACAAATCAACTTCTGTCTGTGGTGTAAACCATCGTATCTGATAAAAATCTCCACGATCGACAAAAAAGGCTGTTTCTGATAAATTGTTTTCCTGAGCAATTTTTTGTAGAATTTTATCTTCAAGCCAATACTCCAGCGGACATACTGCAGCCGGATTACCACTAAACACATCGCTGGTAAATGCATCAATTTGGTATAACTGTAGTTGCATTTGACATAGTCTCCCGTAATTAATTTACATTTATATAATATTTTTTATAAAAATGACCTAACGACAATTTGGATGTCATCGACATGTAAAGGGCTAATTTCCAGTCAATAATTTATCAATCACGAAATTGCATATTATACAGATTTGCATACAATCCCTTTTTCCTAATCAATTCATTATGTGTACCGGTTTCAATAATTGAACCTTTATCAATTACCAATATTCTATCTGCTTTTTGAATAGTTGACAGCCTGTGTGCTATCACAAATGAGGTTCTGTTTTCCATAAGTTTTTCAAGAGCTTGCTGGACAAGAATCTCAGATTCTGTATCCAATGCCGACGTTGCCTCGTCTAAAAGGAGTATTGTGGGATTGTTAAGAATTGCTCGAGCGATGGCAATTCGTTGCCTTTGACCTCCGGAAAGCTGTAATCCTCTTTCACCAACTTCCGTCTGGTATTTTTGATCTAATTCCATAATAAAATCATGAGCATTTGCTGCGCTAGCTGATGCAATTATTTGTTTGTCATCAGCATCTAATTTACCATATTTTATATTTTCCGAAATTGTACCTGAAAATAGAATTGTCTCTTGAGGAACAATCCCTATTAATTTTCGCAAATCAGAAAAAATAAAATTCTTGTTATTAACTCCGTCTATTAATATTTCCCCCTTTTTAATCTCATAAAATCGTGGAAGTAAATTTATAAAAGTACTTTTTCCACCACCTGAGGGTCCGACCAGAGCGATTGTTTCTCCAACTGCAACTTTAATTGAAATATTTTTTAATGCATAGTCATTATCATTATACGAAAAACTAACATTTTTGAATTCCACCTGCCCTTTTGCAAATTGTATTGGTATCCTTTGATTTGCCGGAATTTCTCTTTCGGTTTCTTCATCGATTAATTCAAAGATTCTATTAGCGGATGCCAGAGCTTTTTGGAAAACTGCCATGGAATCCCCAAGACCTTTAAGTGGTTTATAAGCCATTACTACCAAACTGATAAAGGTGATAAAATTTCCGATTGTCATATCTCCTGTGCTTATTTGGTACGCACAAAAGATAACCATAACTGACATACCGGTTTGACTAAATATTTCATTTACAGGTTTTAAAAATGCAATCAGGCGAACTATTTTTAATGACAATCTATAATTTTCATTTGTTTTAACTTTAAAATTATCCTGCTCAAACTTTTCACGGTTAAAAGATTTTACAACTCTGATAGCTGTTATTTTTTCTTGTAAAAATGAAGTTATATCTGCAATATTTACTGAAATGCGATGGCTCACATTTCTGATTCGATCGCCAAAAAACTTAATGATTATTCCAGAAAGTGGAAAAATTATTAATGCTAAGAATGTAAGTTGCCAATTGACGAAAAATAATCCTGTCACATAAACTACCGTATAGATCAAATTTTGTGAAAACTGTATCAATGCCGACAAAGAATTTTCCAGCTGAATAACATCATTTGTTATCCGCGACATGATATTACCTGTTTTTTCTTTGTCAAAAAATTTCATTGGTAAAAGAAGAATGCGATCAAATATATCTCTTCTAAATCTCATAAGAAATTTGTGAGATGTAGAATTCATTAAATATTCACGCGCATAAACAAAGGTTACTTTAAATACAGCCAACCCAACAATTAAAAGACCAAAAATCAATATGAATCTTGTCAGCTCATCATTATCTGAAATTGTAATTGAATAGAATGTATAGTTTTGAAACTCAATTTTTTGTTCAAGGAAAATTGGTTTTGCATTACTTATTAAAGATTGAACTTTAGACAGGGTATCAAAAAACAAACCTATCGCACCCGCTAAAATTGTATCACTGAATCCCATTATAGCCGTGGCTAATAAACCAAAAAATATTCTTACTTTATATGGATAGAAATATGTTATTAATCTTTTTGATGTCTTCATTGTTAAGTATTTTTAAAGATGACATTCTACAATTGGAATGTGTTAGAATTTAAATTTTTACAGTATTTAATGCAAAATTGTTAATATTTTTAAAATATTACTTTTTGTTACTTTATTAAATTATAAACAATTTTTCTAATATTTATTTAATTATTAATCTCAATTATTGAACGAATTTGATATAATTAATTTATAAAAAATATTCTTTTTTAATGATAATAAGCAACAGATCGAATGATAAAAATAATTTCGTAACACACTGTAAAATATAAAGATATTCGTGAAACTTCCGAGTATGATAAGACAATGCGTCAAATTTTATATACTAAATTAAAAATATTTATATTTTTCTATTTTATAAATTTTGTATTAGCTATTAATGTATCAGCTCAAAATTCAATAGTTCTGACAATTGATAATGAACAATATACTGTAAATCCATATCTTGAAATTTTTGAAGATCCTTCCGGAACTCTTACAATAGAAAATATACTCTCGTCACAATATCACAAACAATTCAAAATAAACTATCAAAATGTACCAAATTTTAGTTTTACGGAATCTGTTTATTGGGTAAGATTTAAAATTAATGCACAAAATATTAATTCTTTCTCTCCATGGATACTTGAAGTTATTTATCCCAATATGCATTATGTTGATCTTTATCATTTAGATAATCATAATCAGATACTAGATATCACTAAAACCGGAACAATGCGTGATATTGAGACACGAGATTATATTTTTCATCATTTGGTATTCTTGATTTCATTAAACAAAAAATCTGAAAATATAATATATTTAAGATTTCAAAGTGAAGCTTCAATGACTATTAATCTAAGTCTGTGGTCAATGAATGGTTTTCTTCAACAAAGCCAGAGTAAAATTTTGATCATGGGAGTTTTTATTGGAATTTTATTAATAATGATAGGTTATTCCTTATTTACCTATTTTTCTTTAAAAGATATTGTCAGTATTTATTTTGCTCTCTCAATCTTTTCCTTGTTGCTATTTGCCTTATCTTATAGCGGATTTGCTGCTGTTTATTTGTGGCCTCAATTTCATTTCTGGAAAAAAATATCCTTACTCATTTTTATTGGGCTTTTAAACCTTGCATTTTTAAAATTTGCAATTGAATTCTTACAGCTTAAATATAAAATTCCGACAGTAAATTTTGTAGTCAGAGCTCTCATCTATATTTTATTGTTTATTATAGTGCTTACCTTTTTGGTTGAGTATAAATTTATTATTAAACCACTACTATTCTTAACAATTTTTTCCTCATTAATTATAATTTTTTCCAGTGCTATTTCTTTTAAACGAGGGTTTCAACCAGCTCTTTTTTTCATAATTGGCTATACCCCAATGTTAATTTTTGCAGCCATTATTGTTTTAGTTCGTTTTGATTTACTTCCAAGTCATTTTGTTACAGAACAAGGATATTTATATGCCACGTTATTGCTGGTTTTAACTTTATCATTTGGGCAAACAGACCGCATAAAAATACTAAAAACAGAAAAAGAAAAGACTGAGCAAGATTTAAGATTAAGTCTGAAGCGATTTCAAGCAATGGTGGAAACAAGTAATGATTTTATCTGGGAAATCGATCAAAATCAAATCTTCACTTATGTGAGTCCTAATATAAAATCTCTGTTAGGTTATGATCAATCTGAATTTATTGGTAAGAAACTATTTGATTTTATGACAAAAGAGGAAGCCAATAAATTTATAAAACCAATATTTGAAATATTCAAAGAAAAAAAGCCGATTATTGGTATCGAAAATGCTATGCTTTCGAAAGACGGTTTACCTGTTATTTTTAATATCAATGCGACTCCTTTTTTAGACACAAAAAGTAATTTGTTGGGCTATAGAGGGATTGCAAGAGACATAACAGACAAAATAAAAGCTAATATTTCAATTAGGGAAAGTGAAGAAAAATATCGCACTTTGTTTGAAACCATGGAACACGGCGTAATTTATCGAGATACAAAGGGGAAATTAATATCAGCTAATCCGGCCGCTAAAAAAATCTTAGGTTTAACCTCCAAACAACTTCTGGGACAGCATTCCATAAATTCGGCACGGGAATCAATTCATGAAGATGGATCTGATTTTCCCGAAAAGGAATATCCGGCAAACATAGCTATAAAAACCGGAAAGAAAGTACGTAATGTAAAAATGGGCATTTTCAGACCTAAAGAAAATAAATACAGATGGATTAATATTAATGCAACACCTGAATTTCATCCCGGAGATAAAAAACCATATCAAGTATATGCAACATTTGAGGACATAACTGAACAAATTGAAACCGAGAATGCACTTAAAGAGAATGAAAATAAATATAAAAGCTTATTTGAGACAGCAAATGATGCTATATTTATTATGGATGGTGAAAGATTTATAGATTGCAATAAAAAAACCTTAGAAATGTTTGGGTGCACAAGAAATCAAATCATTAATCAACCACCTTACAAATTTTCACCACAAGTTCAGCCGGATGGACGACAATCAAAAGAAAAAGCACTAGAAAAAATTAATGAAGCTCTTTCCGGAAAAAATCAAATTTTTGAGTGGAAACATACCAGATATGATAAATCGCCTTTTGATGCAGAAGTAAGTCTGAATACCATCAAACTGGGTAATAAATATTACATACAGGCTATTGTCAGGGATATAACAGAACGAAAACAATCTGAAACAGTACAGCAAATAATGTTTAATATTTCGGAAGCTGTAACTAAAACCACAAGCATGCTTGATTTTTATAAAGTTGTACATACAGAACTAAACAGATTGATTGATGCCTCCAATTTTTTTGTTGCGCTTTATGATGAAGAATCTGATATGATTACATTACCGTATATGTATGACGAGGAAGATAAAATAGATAAAGCTCCTGCTTCAAACACCATTAGTGCACAGGTAATAAAGTATAATCAGTCTTTGTTACTTAAAGAAAAAGATATGGACAAATTGCAAGCTGAAGGAAAAATAGGTATTGTTGGTAGTCCGTGTAAAGTATGGTTAGGTGTTCCACTAAGAGATGAAGAAAAAGTTATCGGTTTAATAGTTGTTCAAAGTTATACAAATGAAAATGCATATACTCAATCTGATTTGGCATTAATGGAATTTATTTCAGGACAAATTGCCGTATCAATAAAGAAAAAACAGGTTGAGGAACAATTACGTATTTTATCTCTTTCGGTAGAACAAAGTCCAGCACTTATTATGATTACAGATTTAGATGGAAATATTGAATATGTAAATCCAAAATTCATAGAAATTACAGGCTACACAAACGAAGATGTTCGAGGTAAAAACCCAAGATTCTTAAAATCCGGTCTTACACCAGAAACCACCTATAAAGAACTTTGGCAGGCATTAAATAAAGGAAATGAATGGAGAGGTGAATTTCAAAACAAGAAAAGGAATGGAAAAGTATATTGGGAAGATGCACATATTTCACCAATAAAAAATGAATTCGGAAAAGTGACCCATTATTTGGCTGTAAAAGAAGATATAACTCAAAAAAAATTCTTACAGGAACAATTGGCACAATCTCAAAAGATGGAATCAATCGGAACACTTGCAGGTGGAATTGCACATGATTTTAATAATATTCTAACTGTTATAAATGGATATTCAGAATTTGCATTAATGAAATTGCAGGAAAACGAGCCATTGCACAAAGATGTTTCTGCTATATTATCCGCAAGTAGAAAAGCAGAAAATTTAACAAGACAAATTCTAGCTTTTAGTCGAAAACAAATATATCAACCGGAAATAATTTCACTTAACAAAGTTATATCCAATTTAGAAAAGATGATTCGCCGATTAATTGGTGAAGATATTAAAATAAAAATACAAACCGGACAAGATGTTCCATATTTAAAGGCAGACCCCAATCAAATTGAACAAATCTTAATAAATTTAATTGTAAATGCCAGGGACGCTATTAATCAGAAAACTGATAAAGCAGGTGATAAATTAATAACGATAGAGACGGGTACCAAGTATTTAGATGATAGTTTTGTTGATAAACATCTTGATAGTAGATCAGGTGTGCATGTATACTTTTATGTAAGTGACAGCGGCGTAGGCATTCCTGACGATATCAAACAAAATATATTTGAACCATTCTTTACTACCAAAGAGACAGGAAAAGGAACCGGCCTTGGTTTGTCAACAGTTTATGGAATTGTTAAACAAAATAACGGGAATATTTTTGTTTATAGTGAACCTGGCAAAGGTACAACATTTAAGATTTACTGGCCGATTACCGAAGAACAATTAATTACTTCAGACATTACAACCATACAGGAAGAAGAATTACATGGTAACGAAGTGATATTATTGGTTGAAGATGATGAAGAATTATGCAATCTGGCAAGCAAAACTTTACAAAAATTTGGGTATAAATTATTCAGTGCTTCAAATGGAGTAGAAGCATTAGAATTAATAAAAAATGAAAAGTTAATATTTGATTTACTTATTACTGATTTAATTATGCCCGACATGAATGGCAAAGAGCTATCAGACAACATTCAAAAACTTTATCCAGGAACAACTATTCTGTTTACTTCCGGTTATACGGACAATCACATCGTGAATAGTGGTGAATTGGTTAAGGATGTTGAGTTTTTACAAAAACCGTTTACTGTTAATGCACTTCTCAAAAAGGTACGGTCAATCCTCAACGAAAAATTTAAATCAAATCTCTAACTCAATGCCCAATGGACAATGATCTGATCCCATTACATCTGGTAATATAAAAGCACCTTTTAAATGTGGCAACACATTTTCACTTACGAAAAAATAATCGATTCTCCATCCTACATTTTTAGATCTTGCACTGAACATATAACTCCACCATGTATAATTTCCAGGTTCTTTATTATATTCTCTAAAAGTGTCTACATAACCGTGTGAAATGAATTTATCAATCCAGGCACGTTCATCAGGTAAAAAGCCGGTGTTTTTTTCATTACTTTTTGCGTTTTTTAAATCAATTTCTTTATGAGCTGTATTGTAATCCCCGCAGATTATTAACTTTTTACCATTTTTTTTGTGTTCTTCACATATTTCTAGAATCTTGTCACTAAATTCCAATTTATAATCAACCCGGCTTAAATCCCTTTTCCCATTAGGAAAATAAATATTGTAGAGTAGAAAATTGTCAAATTCTGTCATTGTTACACGACCTTCTCCATCGAATTTTTCATCTCCAAGTTCTAATTTTACACTTTTTGGTTCAATTTTACTAAAGGTGGCAGTACCACTATATCCTTTTTTTTCAGCCGAATTCCAATTACTGTAATACCCTTTCGGTTTTAATATTTTTTCTTCTAATTGATCAATCTGCGCCTTGGTCTCCTGAACACATAAAACATCTGGTTTGTATTCATTGAACCATTCTGTGTATCCTTTACCGGATGCAGCTCGGATACCATTAACATTCCAGGAGATTAGCTTCATAATCTATTCCTCATTTTTATTCAATTATTTAATATAGAAAAAACTGATAATTACCGCAATTGTATTCCTGAAATATTATTATCTTATTAATACTATTTGTTTAAATGGAACTAAATATTTATTAAATTTAGTTACAGCCGTCATAATTTTTAAATGGCTTTAACCTAATGATGAAAGAAGTTAATGAAATTATTTAAACCAAAGTGGATTCAAGATTGGACAGAAATCATAAAAAAGGAAGGATTTAAATCGTTTCTTAAACAAAAGGGTTGGAAATTTGTAATATTGTTTATTTTGTTTTATTTAATACGCGACAGTATTTTATATATCATCATACCCTACTTCGCTCTGACAGAATTAGGAGCATGCAATTAGAACATAGATTAATCATTAATTTGTCAAATTATTTTCTGGAAAATTAAATGAATGTAGAAACTATTACAGTTGGACCACTTGCTGTAAATTGTTATATAATCAGTGATCCTGTATCAAACGAAGCGATACTAATCGACCCCGGTTCTGAATCGAAAAGGATAATAAATCTAATTGAAGTCAGAAATCTGAAGTTAAATTCAATTATTAATACCCACTGTCATATTGATCATATAGCTGAAGTAAAAACAGTTCAAGATCATTTTAAAACACAATTTCTGATTCATAAAAACGAATTGCCTCTTTTAGAAATGTTAAATGACAGCGATGGACTATTTGGTATTAATGTTTCTGGTATACCGGAAGTATCAGATTTTCTTAAACCTGATCAAAAAATAATGATAGGAAAATACACAGGAACTATATTATTTACACCTGGTCATTCTCCGGGAGGAATATCATTATCAATTTCAAACCATGTATTTGTAGGCGATTGTTTATTCAAAGATTCAATCGGTCGCACAGATTTGCATGGTGGAAATTACGATGAACTTATCACTTCAATTAAAACAAAACTATTTTCACTTCCGGAAGATACCTTAGTGTATCCCGGACATGGCCCACTAACTACTATTCAATACGAAAAAAACAATAATCCTTTTTTACGATAATTCATGAAAATAAAAGACAAAATTATTCTGATCACAGGTGGTGCAATCAGAATCGGGAGAGCTATAACTCTTGAATTAATTAAATGCGGTGCAAATGTTTTTTGTCATTATAACAGTAGTAATGCAGAAGCACAATCTCTTCAAAAAGAAGTATCACGTTTAGAAGGAAATCTATATTTAATTCAAGCTGATCTCTCAAAATTAAATAACAGTGTTGATCTTATTGATAAAGTATTTCGCAAAAAAGGACGAATAGACATATTGATAAATAACGCCGCAATTTTTTTCAAAACTCCATTGGGTACTGTTACTGAAGAAGATTGGGATAAATTATTCTCAATTAATCTGAAAGTTCCTTTTTTTATGGCACAAAAAGTCGGTTTGATTATGAAAAAGCAGGGTTTTGGGAAGATAATCAATATTGGTGATACGAGTGGTTTAAACCTTTGGCCCGGTTATCTACCCTATTCACTTACTAAAGGTGGAATAATTTCGATGACCAAAGGATTGGCAAAAGCACTAGCTCCAGAAGTTCTTGTAAATTGCGTCAATCCCGGACCTGTAATGGTACCAGATTATTATAATGAAAAAGACATTAAAAAAGCAATTGATAAAACACTGTTAAAAAAAGCAGGCTCAGCAAATGACATCGTACAAACAATAAAATA
>DAOWAQ010000103.1 GCA_030634505.1 Calditrichia bacterium | reverse complement strand
TTTTTATATGACTCACACCGGCAACAGCTCCGGCATTTAAAGTATTGCCTTCCATGATGGAAGCATCCATTTCATTTTTTCCATTTGCAGTAAAAACAGCTCCTTTACCGGCATTAAACAATGGAGAATCTTCCATAATATTTATGCATTTTTGCACAGCATCCAGGCTGCTGCCCCCTTCATTCAATATTCTATATCCCTCATTTAACACTTCTGACAATATATCTTGATAAGCTTTATCTTTTTCATCCGTCATATTGCTTTTAAGAATAGTGCCGGCTCCTCCATGAATAGCTAAAGCAAATTCATGTTTAATAACTTCTGATTCATTTATACATCCGGCAAGTATTGCAAAAACTGAAAACATTGACAACACCAATAAAAATGATTTCATTGTATACTCCTGATAGAATTTAAAAGAAATAATAAATTTGAAAGCGATAGAAAATTAAAACATTAAATAGAAAAAAACAGAAAAAACTTGCTTTTCTTCTAAATTATATTAAAATGGCGGTGTCATCTCTTTTATTTTTCTAAGGGGTGCTTGGGAGATAACCCTGGCCGCAAAGCCAGGGTTTTTAGTTTTACAACAATTTTCACTTCTGCGTCATTCAGTAGGAATCTTTGTGCCGATCAGCAGAATGTTTCCCAACAATTATTTACTTTATGTAAAAAGATCCTTATGCCGTTGGCATTCCTTCGGAACAGGATGACAACTTTCCTAATTTTTGATTCATATAAAAAATGGAATATAATGAATAATATATAGGTTATGATAATTGAAAATGGTCAATAACTGGTCAAATATACTATTTTCTAAATCTCTTTGTCGAACCGACGAAGATATGTAGTCCACACCTCAACATAAAGAGGTTACTTCCCAAGCTCCCTCGCATAGTTTTTACTGTGCGGGGGGTTTTATTTCTGTCAATTTTAATAATTATTTTTTCGTCTTATGCCGGTTTAAGGCGTGTTCCTTTTGATATAAAGAATGAATTTCCTCGCCAACTAATTTTATTGTGTACAAAAGGCACAAACCAAATCAATCCTATTATAATATCTTTAGCCGGAACAAGTAAATAGTAAAACCATTTTAAATCCGCACCGATCGCAGTTGCCATTTTAAAATCAAATATAATTTTGATTGCTGAAACAACACCCATGTAAGCAATTGACTCATAGTTAAAGTTGATAAGCATATATATAAATGCCATCAAAATTGGATTAATTAGCATTTCAGATAAGTAACGAATAATATTTAATCTTTTTCGGATCATTGCCCATCTTAAATGCCGGTTAAAAAATCGCTTCATTGTCCAATGAATATTTATGTTATTAATAACATAAGATGAATGATAAATTTTATATCCGGCCTTTTTAACTTCCTTGCCAATCAAATGATCTTCGGCCAGATAATTCGCAAAAGCTTTAAAGCCATTAATTTGCTTAAGTACTTCTTTCTTCAGTAACATTGATTTTCCAATCACAACCGGATAGTGAAACATATTATTTATTAAAAAAACACTACCTGCTACAAATGTATTTAAATGCAAATTTTCTAATGTCGACCCCAAATCTCTCGCGCCTGTACCTCTAATTGTAGATGTAACAAGTCCCGCACCTGGTAATGACATCAATTTCATGTTTTCTTTTAAATAGTCCGACCCAACTTTGACATTACTGTCACTAACTAACAAGTATTCATAATTGGCATGATAATAAATATTATTGAGATTGTTTATTTTGGGATTTAAAAAATTACTATCGCTATTGATTACCAATCTTGAATTAATATGAGAATATCTTTTTATTAGTTTTTCTACAATTTCAATTGCAGGATCTTCATGTGAACAAATACCAAAGAGAATTTCATATTTTGGATAATCAAGTTCGAAGAAGGATCTTAAATTATCTTCAAGATTGTCGTCTACTCCTTTTAAAGGTTTTAATATCGTAACAGGATGGAAATGATTTGATGCAGCAAAAGGGGAAATTCTGTTAATCTCTACATCCGTGCTTAACATCATTTGTAAAGTATACAGTACGCCAAAAATAATTATAATTCCAAAAATTAGTTCTAACATAGGAAATCTTCCTTCCACTAATTTATACGGAATTTTAACAATCAAATATTTGCTTTGTATAGGTTTACTGCTAAAGTTGTGTTAGGTTTCCTTTTTGACAAGTATTTAGTCAAAATTTCATTCATACAACCTAAAATAAATTATTTTAAAAGATGAACTTTTATTTTAAATTCTTATGATATTCACATAGTATCTTATCCGGTTTAAATGAATCTAAGTCTAAAACATGTAAACTATTAATTATATTGGAAATAAAAAAATACATAAAATGTTTTATACCTCTTTATTTGGCAAATGAATATTTACTAAAGGATTTTTAAATGAAAACAAAACAACTTTTAATTCCAGTAGGAATATTGACTATTGGATTTCTTCTGATGATGTTTTTATTAAATACTAAAAGCGAACCTCCAAAAAGTAAGTCGGTAGCAAGACCAAAAATTGTGCAGGCGAACTTAATAAAATTAAAAAATATTCATTCTGAAATAGTAGCCTTTGGAAGGTTAACCTCTTCCCAGCCAATTATTTTGTATTCTGAAGTGGCCGGAATCCTTGAAAAGGGTAGCATTCATTTCCAATCTGCCAGCTCATTTAATAAAGGTGATTTATTAATTAAAGTCGATGATCGTCAGGCTACACTTGATTTAAATAGCACAAAAAGTGATTTTTTAAATGCTCTCGCAACAGTTCTTCCGGAACTAAAAGTTGATTTTCCTGATGAATATGAAAAATATCAACAATATTTTAATAAATGTGATTTTGAAAGTAATTTAAAACCTCTTCCAAAAACCGGTAACCAGAAGATTAAATTTTTTCTGACCCGTTTTAATGTTTACAAACTTTTTTATAATGTGAAAAATCTGGAAATACGATTAGAAAAACATTACTTCTACGCTCCATTCAATGGGTCAATTGTATCCGCAGATTTACATACTGGGTCTTCAGTTCGTTCAGGTTCAAAAATTGGGGAGATAATTAATCTGGATAATCTTGAAGTTGAAATACCAGTTGCCACTCAGGATATTCAATGGATTAAGCGTAATAAACCCGTGATGCTTACTTCATCTGAAATTGAAGGACAATGGAAAGGAAAAATTAAACGAATTGGAAAGAGTATAGATGAGCGAACACAAACTGTACAGGTTTTTGTTGCAATTGAAAATAAAAATAATGATTACTTAATCAATGGTGTTTTTCTAAAAGCGACCATTCCGGGAAAAATAATTGAAAACTCTGTTTCCGTTCCAAGCAGGGCAATTTATAAAGAAAATTATGTTTATTTGGTGAAAAATAAAAAACTGGACTATAGAAAAATTGATGTCGTTCGTCGTCAATCAGATAGTGTTATTGTAAGGGGAAATCTTCAAAACGGTGATACATTGGTTACCGATTTAATGCAAGGCGTAGCATCCGGAATGCCTGCAATGGCAAGATTACCCGAACAAGCTAGGGGAGAACGTTAATGGAAAAAGTTATTGCTTTTTTTGTTCACAATAAAGTGTGGACAAATGTTTTAATGATCAGCATATTTGGATTTGGACTGATTGCTCTCGGACAGATGCGATTCTCATTTTTTCCTGAATCCGAACCGGACATTATTACAATCCAGGTAGTTTATCCCGGCGCCTCACCCGAAGAAGTTGAGGAAGGCGTCATATTAAAAATAGAAGAAAATCTTGACGGACTTCCTGATATAGAGCGTGTCACCTCAGTATCAAGCGAAAATACCGGCATGGTTACTGTTGAGATAACACAGAACGCTGTAATTGATGAGGTACTTGCCGATGTAAAAAATGCAGTTGATCGAATTAATTCTTTTCCATTAGATGCGGAGAAGCCGATCATTTTTGAACAGAAATTTCGTTCACGCTCATTATCAATTGTTATCTATGGTGAAACCGATTTATACAATCTAAAATTTATAACTGATAACTTGAGGGAAGAGTTACTTGCCACCCCGGAAATATCACAAGTTGATATTGTGGGACTACCAAGATTGGAATTTTCTATTGAAGTTTCTGAATCTGATTTGCGACGATATAAAATGACTTTTGATGAAATTAGCACTGCATTTGCTTCTTCCAATATAAATATCTCCGGCGGAAAGATTGAAACTTCAGACGAAGAAATTCTTATTAGAGCTTACGGTCGTAAGTATTTCGCAAAAGAATTAGACAACCTGGTTGTTCGTGGTAATCCTGATGGCACAGTAATTTTATTAAAAGACGTGGCTAATATAAAAGAACAATGGGAAGATGTTCCTGATAAAACTTATTATAATAATAATAATGCTATTGTTCTCAATCTTGATCAAACAGAACAGGAAGATATACTTGCCATTGCCAACAAAGCCAAAGCGATGGTTGCAGATTTTAATGAAACCAATGAGCAAATTCAGGCAATAATATTAGATGATAGAACAATTCCATTGCAGCAAAGAAGAGATCTGTTAATTCGAAATGGTTTAATTGGTCTTTTACTCGTAATAATATCTTTAGGATTTTTTCTAAACTTACGTCTTTCATTTTGGGTATCTATTGGGATTCCATTTTCATTTGCAGGTATGTTTTTAATAGCCAATGCAGTAGGTATTACAATAAATGTTATCTCTTTATTTGGAATGATTGTTGTGATTGGTATTTTAGTTGACGACGCCATTGTAGTCGCAGAAAATATTTATGCTCATTATGAAAAAGGTACACCCGCCATAAAATCTGCAATTATTGGAACAAAAGAAATGATTGGACCTGTATTTACTTCTGTATTTACTACCATATTGGCATTTACGCCATTCTTTTTTCTTGATGGGGCTATGGGTAATTTTATCTGGCAAATGGCATTGGTGGTTATCGGAGCTTTAATTTTTTCTTTGATTGAAGCATTCATTATCCTTCCAGCTCATTTAGCGCATTCCAAAGGCTTACACTCTCATAAAGATGATTCGAAAATCAGGAAAAAAATTGAAAGATTTATTCAATACATCACCCACAGATTGTATGCTCCTATTTTACGCTGGGCTTTAAATCATAAATGGATTACAATAGTTACACCTATGGCAATGGTTTTTTTAACTATTGGATTGGTTGGTGGAGGATTTATAGGACTTACTTTTTTCCCTTTTATCGATGGTGATACTTTACCCGTCAATATTTCATTAGTTACCGGCAGGCAAGAAGCGGATACAGATTCAATATTATATAAAATTGAAAAGGCAGCGTGGGAACTGAGTGAAGAAATGAGTGCAGAAAGAATTGACGGAAATCAGCTAATAGAAGGGATAAGACGAGAAATCGGAAAAAATGACTTTGGTGAAAACGGAAGTCACGCCGGTAAATTAACCATACAATTGCTAAACGGTGAAATTCGGGATATGGACACTTATATCATAGCCAATCGGCTAAGAGAAAAAGTCGGTAATATTCCTGAAGTTCAGAAAATGACATATGGTCGCTTGGGATTTTTTGGTAAGCCTGTTTCGGTTAGTTTGTTGGGTAATGATTTGAACCAATTAAACCGGGCACGTGATCTGTTTCTGAAAGAATTAAATAGTTTCAGTACTTTAAGAGATATAACCGATTCGAACCAGGAAGGTCGTAGGGAAATCGATATTAGACTTAAACCAAGGGCTTATGCTTTGGGATTACAGTTAAGAGATGTTGCCCGCCAGGTACGTCAGGGATTTTTTGGACAGGAAATTCAGCGAATTCAAAGAGGGAAAGATGAGATCAGAGTATGGGTTCGCTATAAACCCGAGGACCGATCTGCATTGGGATTTTTGGATCAGATGCGCATTCGTACACCGAACGGAGCAGAATACCCATTTAGTGAATTAGCAGAATATAATATCGAGCGCGGTATTACAAAAATAAACCATTTAGATCGAAGACGTGAAATAAAAGTTGAGGCAAGTTTAGCTGATGAGAAAATAGATCTTCCTCCGATTTTAAACGAGATTCGGAATGAAGTTTTACCAAAAGTCCTTGCCCAGGTACAGGGTGTTCAGGCATCTTTTGGCGGGCAATCCCGGGATCAGGCGAAATTTCAAAGATCATTAAAAAAATCATTTCCAATTGCATTTTTAGGAATGTTTATTTTAGTTATTTTAGTTTTCCGCTCATACCTACAAGCGATTGTTATTTTTTCTTTGATTCCTCTTGGAATCTTAGGAGCAATATGGGGCCATGGCATTCAGGGAATTCAGTTGAACACACTTTCAATTTATGGCGTCATAGCGCTTTCAGGAATTATCATTAATGACAGTATTGTTTTTATGGATCAAATAAACCGAAATCTACGCAAAAGACAAAAAATTGTAGATGCAGTTTTTAACGCAGGAATTGCACGCTTACGACCTATTATTCTAACAACATTAACCACTGCATTTGGATTGGCGCCGCTTATACTTGAAACGTCACGCCAGGCACAATTTTTAATTCCGATGGCGGTTTCAGTTGCTTATGGGTTAGTGTTTGGTACATTCATTTTGTTGATTGTTTTACCTGCAACATTTTTGGTAATAAATAAAATGCGATTCTGGGCGGCAAATTTATTTTCAGAAAAAACTGTTACGTATGAAATGGTTGAGCCGGCTGTAAAAGAGCTGGAGATGCAAACATCTTAATTTTAAAAGCAAAAATGATTAACGAATGTCGATTAGCGAATCATGAATTTTGATAAATAGTAAACAAAATATTTTCCTTCCCTTTATTAAGGGAAAGTGACTTTCCGACAATTTTTTCAGTCGGGAAGACGGATGGGTTAATTGTATCGCCTTAAATACTTATCCCTTATCTTCTAATAAAATTGTGAGGAAAATATAAACAAGCTATTTTTAAATCTAAGGAAATTTAAATGTTAAAATTTTATGCATTATTTTTTGTTTTGATTATTACC
>DAOWAQ010000260.1 GCA_030634505.1 Calditrichia bacterium | reverse complement strand
TACTTACTACCATCAGTGCATTCGCCACAGTTCTTTCCCCACCGGCATCTGAGGGGCTGTTTACTACATTTCCACGAACTACCATTGTTGTCGATCCGCCGCCATCTAGATTGACACCCTGGTAAACTCCCCATTGCAACATATAATTCGCTAATTCATAAAGTGACATCCCAACACTGTAACCCGCCTGCCTGCCATCAACCGTGAAAAAATATATTTTTGTTGAATCATTAGAAAAACCAATTGCTGTTCGAGGATGTCTATTGGTCGCAAAACTTTGGCTCAAACCTTCCTGCTGCCATTCGACTGTTGCAACGCTGTCTCTGATCATTCTTGGCGTCCCACCAATTAATTCTGTAATCATAATGTCAATGGGAGGTAAATTTAGACTAACGGATATTGTATCACCTATAAATATATTATCATTCAAAAAACCTGCTGAAAGACCATGACCGGATAGAATTATACCATTCGAAGGAATATTGTTATTTCCATGTCCCGCAGACATTATGCTATCTTTATTGGTTACAACTAGTTTAAAAGTATCATTGATCATCAACTCAGAATTTATATACTGAGCGATTATTTCAGTTCCATATATATTTGTTTGAGTTGAATTGCCAAAATAATCGTTATACATGATTAAATCATCTGTATTTCTTGCTTCGTTTACACCTGTGACAGAAACTATTGAATCATTTTTTATCAATGAGCCCTGAAATGATACAATGTCTATAAATGGTAACCCACCGGAATCCGTACCAAATACTGATCTTGGATAAGGAAGTTTCATAAGTTCACCTTGCAATACCTGTGCTCCGATTGGTATTCCACCGGTAGCATAAAAATCGCCATTTATGGCTCCCACTACTTTATGTTGTTCTGCATCTTTTCTGGCAGCCATAGAAGAAGTTCTTTCATATGAACTCAGTAAATCATTGGCTTTTACAGTTTCCAATTGAATCCAGGGATTTGTACGATCAATTTCAAGTACCTGTATTTCCCATGATCCTGCAGATATAGATTCATGATGATGAATTATTCCTGGTCCAACCGGTGTGCTTTTTATGGAATCTGCGTTTGCAATTTGTGCATTAATAATAAATAGCATTACTATTAATAGAAAATATTTCATACTACCTCCAAAATCATTTGCATAATATATTTTTCTAGTTGTATTCTTTGCTACGTTATTAACCCATCCCGTCACGCCTACGGCTCTGACACCCTTCCCTTATAAGGGAAGGGATGGGGTTGGGTCACAAAATGTAGACTAATGATCCTATTTCAACCTAGTAAAACTCCAACAACTCTTTTTTAAGTTTTTTGCTTAAGTATCCTGCTGCTGTCTTAATTATTAATACTATCCGTCTCTTTTTTTATGATTAATTAAATATATATTGAGTCTCATTAATTGTCAAAATTCTATTAATGAATTTACAATTTTATTAAAATTGAATTAATCAATTATTTCTGATAATTTTAAACATGCCTGAAAGAGATAAAAATTCTAAAAATCAATCATTGTTGGAAAATTCAGCGCCGGATTATGCTCAAATTGAAAAAATATTAGGTGGGTCAGAATTACTTTTTAAACAATTATGGGATATTTCTGTTGATGGTATGCGCTTAACTGATGAACTCGGAAATATGATTGCTGTAAATGAAGCATTTTGCAAAACCGTAGAAAAAACAAAACAAGAAATGATATATCAACCCTTCCCTGTTATTTATCATCAAAAAGAACATGACAAAGCTTTGGAAATGTATAAATATGATTTGCAGCATAATGCAATTAAAACGCATTTTGAGCATGAAAGAGTTTTATGGAATAATAAAAAGGTTTGGTTTGATTTCACAAATTCATTTATTGATTTGCCTGGATTAGGAAAGATTGTACTAAGTATCATTAATGATATTACACTCAGAAAAAATGCAGAGATTGATCTGCAAAAAAGTAAAGAACGCTATGAGCTTCTATTTAACAGCGCCAATGACGCAGTTTTTATTTGTCATTTAGATTCTACTCATCATGTTGAAAAATTTATTGAAATTAACAACCTTGCCTGTAATATGCTGGGATTTACAAAATCCGAATTAACGGAAATAGATTTTTACCAAATCATACCGCCTAAAAGTGTCTATACAATCCAATCTGTTATTGAAACTTTGCTTTCTAAACAACATACCATTTTTGAAATTGTACTTCTAAAAAAAGACAGAAGGCAGATTCCCGTGGAAATCAGCTCGCATTTATTTGAATTTGACAATAAACCGACTGTTTTATCAATCGCCCGCAACTTATCAGATAGAAGACAAACAGAAAGACAAATTAATGAATCCGGTAAATTGCTCAGAGATTTAGCATCAAGACTACAGGATATTCGTGAAGAAGAACGAACAATGATTGCCCGGGAAATTCATGATGAACTCGGTCAAAATCTAACAGTATTGAAAATGCAAATATCACTAATATCTAACAAATTGGAAGATCATCAGAGTCATTTAAAAGAAAAATTACTTTCCGCATCAAAATTAATTGATCAAACTGTTGAAAATGTTCAACGAATTGCATCAAAATTGCGGCCCGGTATATTGGATGAATTAGGTTTAATTCCGGCTATTGAATGGCAATCACAGGATTTTGAAGAACATACCGGGATTAAGTGTAACTGTACTCTGCCTTCTGAAGAATTTGAGATAGACAGCGATAGATCAACTGCACTATTTCGTATTTTGCAGGAAGCATTAACCAATGTTGCCAGACACGCGCAAGCACAACGAATTTCAATTATATTGCGTAAGGTTAATAAATCATTATTAATGGAAATTACGGACAATGGTCGTGGTATAAAGGATAGTCAGATAAAGGATCCCAGCGCACTTGGAATTTTGGGAATGCAGGAACGTGCGATCGTTTTTGGTGGTGAAGTTATGATCAACGGAGTTCCGGATAAGGGCACTAATGTTAAAGTAAAAATGCCGTTGGATGATCTATCAAACTTAAAAAATCAAGGTTAAAAAAATGATAAATATTTTAATCGCAGATGATCATGCCATTGTGCGTGAAGGCTTAAAGCAAATAGTTGCTGAAGAATCCGGCATAAAAGTAGTTGGTGAAGCGGAAGATGCAATGGAATTGTTTGAATTATTAAAAATAAAAGATACAAATATTGTCATTCTTGATATAAATATGCCTGGTAAAAGCGGATTAGAAGCATTAAAGGATATGCGGAAAGATTATCCCAAAATTCCGGTTTTGATACTTAGCATGTACAGCGAAGAACAATATGGTTTGAGAGCTTTAAAAGCAGGAGCTTCGGGATTTTTAAAAAAAGTAAGCGCGCCGGAAGAACTGGTAAAAGCTATCAGAAAAATAGTTGCCGGAGGGAAATATATTAGCTCTGATCTGGCAGAAAAACTTGCCAACACATTGGAAGAACATAGAAATATGCTGCCGCATGAATTACTTTCCAACCGTGAACTTCATATTATGTGTGAGATCGGTAATGGAAAAAGCGCTGATGAAATTGCTGATGACCTTTCCATCAGTATTCATACCGTTTATTCATACAGAAACCGCATACTTGAAAAAATGAAACTAAAATCCAATGTTGAACTTACACAGTATGTAATTAAAAACAAATTGATAGAAATTTAAAAATCTGCACATTTGGAGTAATGGACTATTGATTTTTCTTACATTTCTCCAGTACTCCACCACTCCATTTTTCCTGTAACAATTTCTATTACAAAACTTTCACAATTTCTATTGTTTACCAGCATTATAAGTTTTTATACTTTCCTCTCAGATTGTATGAATTCTGTATTAGAATCTGCGATTTTAAAATTATAATTAAATTTTACCTAC
>DAOWAQ010000170.1 GCA_030634505.1 Calditrichia bacterium | reverse complement strand
GGCTAACTCTTCCGAGACCAGGGCTACATTTTGAGCATCTAAAAGGTCGAGAATAGAAACGGCTCCACGAGCATAAGCATCCTTGACTACCTTTAATGATTTTGCAGCTGCTTCAGCCGAAAGTTTTAGTTCCCTGATTGCAGCAAACGAAGCACCTACTTTATATAGTGACGATCTGATTCTCTGTTCAATTTTTTCAGAGATTGCGTCATACTGCAGACTAAGTTGTTCTAATTCTTTACTAGCCTTTCTTCTTTCAGCATATTTTGATGTACCATCGAATAATGGAAAAGACAGATTCAAAGCCATATTCCAATTTGTGTCATCAGTTTCCGGAAATCCAGGTGAAAATGACACAGTTTCGCTGCCAGCTCCATCCTTAGAAAGAATATTAGAATATTCCGCTTGTAAGGCAAGTGTTGGCATCCAGTATTTTTTTGTTGCCGAAATTAGCGCCCTTTCCTGTGCCTGAATTGCTGCATTTAAGGAAGCTAATTCCGGAGAATTTTTCAACCCTTCCTTCACCATAAAATCTTTGAAGATTCCAAATGCATATGGATTGCCTAAATATTTGGGAAGTGTGTTTGTCGAATTCATTAAGTTCTCTGAATAAACATTCTCTTCGATACAAATAAACTGTTCTTCCAAATTTCGATGTAATAACCTGTTTAATTCTATTCTGGCCAAATTTGACTGTGCAATAGCCTGGATAACAGAATTCCGATTTGTTGCAAGTTCACTTTCCCAACGATATACTTCAGCTGGTCCGGCGCTTCCAACTGATTCTCTCACCCTGGCGACTTCCAAGTTTGATTTTGTTCTTTTTAAATTCTGCTTTTGAATTTTTTCAAAAGTTTTCGCGCGTAATACATTTAGGAATGCTTTTGCAGCTGACAAACTTATATCAAGTTTCAGCATTTCAAGTTCAAATTCTCTGGATTCTTGAAGCCAATTTTGTATCGATAAATTTGCCCAAGCTGCTTCCGAATAAATTAATTGTGTCGCTGTAATTGATCCGGTTACAGTGCGTTCCGGTTGTGAACCAAAGCTGGCTTTTGCTCTATCTTTATCAATCATTATTCCGATTGCAGAAAGTCCTAGCTGGGGTAGCAAATTGGATCTGGCAATCGCAATATTTTCTGCTGTCGCAGATAAATTTCTTTTTTGAGCTAATACATCCAAGTTTTCTTTAACAGCTTCATTGACCACTGCATTCAAATCTAAAGCCCTTCCTGTTTCAGTCTCTTCTTCTCCAATTAGATCCGCTTCTGTTAAAACGCTCCATTTAGGGTATACATTAATTTCTCGAGCTGTTTTCATATTAATTGCTAACTGTTCACCCGGAGCAAAATAAACATCAATTTTATGCGGTTTTTCTCCCAGCAAAATCCGCTGAATATTTAAAGCAATTCTCCTGGCAATTCGAGGAAAAATATTAGGGCGGTTTGTAGCTAATATTCCACGTTTAACATCCTCTGTACCCATAATCGAAAAACTTGGGAGTTTTCTTTTCTTTAGTTCATCAACAAGTTTGGTAAAATCTGTTTCAGGTAAATGTAATAACGGGGAGACATAAACAGCTTCAATTTCGGCAGGAAAATCTTTGAAAACTTCATCAATCGATTTTTCAATTTTAAATAAAAATGTATTAATACCTATTTTTTCAGCTATTTTTTTAGTCCTTTGCTCAAGAGCAGGAATCGCATCTAAATAGTTCTTATTATATAATATGGCCAGATTTTTAAATTCACCCAAACCAAGAAAATCTTTTAAAGTATTTGGCGTGGTAAAAGGCACTACAATATAATTCAAATTTTTAAGGCCACTTTTTCCTTTTTTAACAGGGATTCCTTGAATTTTTGGGTCAACTATAAATGGTGCGATTACCGGTTTAGGTAAATCACCTCGTTTTGCAATATTATCTGATGCAATTGCCCCTAAGGTAATTATAAAATCAACCTCACTATCTGACAGCAAATTATCAATTAAAGACTTAATTTTGTCGGCATTCCACCCGCCATCAACAATTTTGTTATCAGGAAAACTAATATAAAATTCAGCTTCTGTTAGTTCATCTATTTCGTGTTTTACCATATTTAAAACAACATTATTGAGTTGACTTGGTCCATCAAATACAACACCTATATTAAATTCTTTGTCTTCTTTAGCAATTGCGACTTGATTATTGGCATTAATGAAAAACAATACTATTACTAACAATTTTGAAAAATTATTTATCATTTTAAATCTCCACTTATTATATGTAGTGATTATTGTTGTGATTTTTTCAAAATCAAACTTTAATAATTTTAATATTAAGGTTATATACGTTTTGGGATATCTGTTTCGCTGTGCGTTGTATGAACTGAATATTGCAGGAAAAGTAAAATATTCAAATTGCTAAATCAAATAAAGTTCGTATTTAATTCAAACTAATAAATCTCTTTTCCATTTTTCTGATCTTACAGGATTTTCATCTTTTAGTATAATAGTAAATTCTTTAACTGCAAATAATGCATCTGAATTTGGTGGAATTGGTTCATTCCAGTTTTGATTGTCTTCGCCATCATGGTTGGGAATTACGTAGTCAAACATCCAGGCGTCTTTTAATTCCGAATAAGCATCTCGTGCCCGTTTGTTTATATTTTCCAACACTTCTTCAGTCAATTCCTGGTTAAACTTCTTTGCCCTGCCAATTAATTTGTTTTTCATAGTTTTAAAAATATAATTCTGCAGATCACTAATATTGGAGTCTGATTTTAATTTTGTGATTTCATCTTTCGAAAAAGGCGAAATAAAAATACTCAGTTTTTTTATTTTTTTTAAAGAAGAATGATTTAATAACATTTTTCCAATGAAAGTATTTCCTTCATATAACACATCATTTTTATCCAATTGTTGTAATAATTCATTTATGTCCAGTGCTTGTAAATCTTCACGAATTTCCATCACAATATAATTGTCTTTATTACGCAAATCATTTATTTCATTTCGATTTCTGAAATAATAATCTACACCTTCCCTTTCTGATGGTCGTGGTAATCTACTATTATATAATACAATTTTTTGAAATTTTACAGCTAATGCAGAATAGTATTTTAAAAATGCTTTTACTAGTGGCGTTTTACCCACACATGACGGACCGCTTAATATGATGACTCTGTTTTTGTTCATTGTTTACCTCCCCTCTGTCCCCTCCTTGGTAAGGAGGGGATTTTCCCGAAGGGATGCCTATGGCAAGGGGTGGTTGTTAATACTAATTAAAGTTTAAATAATCCGAGGATTCCAATTTCGGCAGCATTGGCGCTTTCTTTTTGTGATAAGCTTCCATGCTTTCCATTATTGTATCAAGTAATTTAATTGTATGAACGATGTGTGGGCCTTTATTCAACATAACACACTCTGCTTGTTGTGCTGCGGCAGCATCGGTGATTTCTGCCCGAGACGGTATTCCTTTTTTTGATAAAGTTTCCAGCACCTGGGTTGCCCAAATAATTGGCACATGTGCCGCTTCACACAATCGCATAATTTCTTCCTGCATGCCCGCTAAATTCTGCCAACCGCCCTCAATCGCTAAATCACCACGAGCAATCATAACTCCAAGCGGGTAGGATTGCATAGCTGTCAAAAGAATTCCGGGTAGATTTTTAAATCCACTCTGTGTTTCAATTTTATAAATGATTCCAAGATTTGGGGCATTCAAATTCTTTAATTCATTAAATAAATCATAAACATCCTCAGTTGAATTAACAAATGACAGGTTTACCACATCGGCATATTTCGCTACAAATTTTAAATCTTCTCTGTCTTTTTCAGTTAATCCGCTGATGTTTAATTTACTCTGCGGCAAATTGATGCCTTTATCCGCTTTAAGTTTTGTGCCCTCTTCTTTTGCCTGAATCACTTCTACATGAATCTCTTTTTTGCTGACTTTAACTATTCTTCCCTCTATTTTACCGTCATCCAATAGTAAAGATTCGCCCGGTTGCACATCTTTAAATACTTGTGACAAAGTACAGGAAATATGTGCATGTTTTTTAACATTTCCATCAGCATCATAAATGGTATTTTCTCCGGGTTTTGCATTTTTATGAAGAATTAAAGTGTTACCGGGTTTCAGAATGATTTTTTGTTCCAATGGCTGCAGAGTACTGATTTTTGTACTTAATTGCTCTTTTTTCCGTTTTTTATCAATTGTCAGTTTTGTACCGGTTATGATATATGCTGAATCGTTACATGTAACCAATCTGCCATTATTCAACTTATTTTCTACTTTCAGAAAACACTTTTTTCCCCGCGTATCTTTAAACCTGATTGCATCCCCATTTTTTACTTTTTTCAGCCAACCCTTTTCTACCGGTATGTGAATTATTTCTTCTTTTGGCGTCAAATCTGCGGGCCCTAGCCAGGCTTTAGCAGGAGAAATAACTCTGCCTAATTCGTCCCGCATTGGTTGAAGATGAATCACTTTCGGACCGGGTTTCATCATTCCGGTGCGAAGTTTCGGACCACCCAAATCCATACATATTTTGCAATTCCTTCCTGTTTTAATCCTGGCTTTTTTAATATTATTTATCATTTTTCCCCAGGCATCTGTATCATCATGGGCACAATTAATTCGGGCGCTGTTCATTCCTGCGGCAAGTATTTTATAAACAAGTTTTTTGTCCTCTGCTGATTCTGATGGCTGCGTAACCATTATTCGAACTTTACTGCCTTTTAATTTTTTACCCAGTAGAGCTGTAGTATTAGTGTTAATAATTTTGGCGCCTTTTTCAATTGAGACAGGAACCCTGTTAATACTTAGTTTTCTATACCTGTTAAATGATCGCAATATGTTTTTCACGGAAAGTATGCTGTGCATAACATGGCTTTCAGCCCGACCTAATCTAGACACACCCAGTTTTCCAAGATTATTTTGTAAATCACTAATATCATTATGACGCAGCGCCAAATAATGCAATAAATTCAAAGCACTTTTCTTGTTTTTTGCATGAACTTT
>DAOWAQ010000347.1 GCA_030634505.1 Calditrichia bacterium | reverse complement strand
TGAATCTTGTAAAAATTAAGGAAAATGGTAAAACAATAAATATCTTACACAGTGGTGATATCGGAAGATTTGATAAACCAATTATAAACGACCCTACCCTTCAATTTAATGAAGAAGATCGGAATATCGATTTATTACTTATGGAAAGTACCTATGGAAATAGAGAACATGGACCCATTGTTGATTTAAAAAATCAATTAGCAAATGTATTGAATGAAACTTTAAAAGATGGTGGCACTGTATTAATTCCGGCATTTGCTTTTGGCAGAACCCAAACTTTGCTTTATTTGTTGCACGAACTATATAACGATAATACAGTACCAAAAGCTCCCATTTATGTTGATAGTCCATTGGCAACAAAACTTACGCGTGTATTCGGAGAACACACGGAAGTATATGATGACGAAGCACATGATAATTTTTTAGAAAAAGGTATAAATCCATTCAAGTTTGATTACCTGCGATTCATTAAAGATGTTGAAGAATCCATGAGAATTAACCGTAAAGCTGGTCCAATGATAGTTATCGCTGCTTCCGGAATGTGTGAAGCCGGAAGGATTTTGCATCATTTAAGGCATAAAATACATAATCCCAAAAATACAATATTATTAGTAGGATATATGGCACAGCACACCTTGGGTCGCAGAATCGAAGAATTGGGATTAGCGTACCAACAAGATGGTCGAATGGGTGAACCACCTTTATTGCGATTTATGAATAAAGAATATCCTCTCAAAGCAAGGGTAGTAAAAATTGACGGGTTGAGCGCCCATGCCGATAAAAATGAAATGTTACATTTTCTCAAGGAATCTAATTTAAAAATCAAACGTATTGCATTAATCCACGGTGAAGAAGAACAGTGTATTCCGTTTGCGGCAACACTGGAACGTGAAGGCTTTGATGTTATTGTCCCCAGACGGGGAGAAACTGTTACAATTAGCTAAATGTAATGGATTTCAAAGTTCGATGTTGTTTTTTAGAATAATTTTTGACATCCCCCCACCCCTTTTCAGGGTGTTGCAGTATCAGGCAAAAATCAATTATTATGGGGCTTCACATAGTGATCTCTTTGGGAAAAGCCCCAAATGAGTTTGAGAGATTTCTATTCCCCGCGCTGAAGCACGGGGCTAGTCATCCTGGATAACTAGTTAAGAAACAAATGACTAGCCCCGCCATTTATGGCGGGGAAAAAGAGATTCGTCTCAAATATCTGCGCCCTTTAGGGCGCTAAAGTTTCTAAAATTTATTAATTTGCAACAGCCCCTTCTGAGGGGGAATTTCTATTTCCTAGATAATATGTTATTATAAAGAATACTTTGTTAAATATGCATTAACAATTGATAATTGATCCCGAATCATCGGGATTTCCGCTTTACTCCAACAAGTGACCGGTTTCCAGTAACCAGTATCTAAAGTTCAAAAAATAAAATATCGGGAACGTACTCAATTAGTCCGTAATAAAAGGCATAATTATAGAATTCTGTTAAACCGGCATGTTCATCTTCAGTAAATTTATAACTAACATTTTGGGTTAAGTAATCATGATAAAGCGCCCAGCTAAAATCAGAATTCCTGGCAAATTCTTTTGCTACAGATTCCAAATTTTTATAACCTAAATTGAAAGCATTAATGATGTTTTTTACATCTTCTATTTGAACCGTCATTTGTCTTCCTGCCCAAAAAGCAAAAACCATTGGTAATCCGGTCAGGTCAAACCATTCTTCACCCAAATCAAAAGAACTTTTATTTACTTCCTGTTCATGTAATGCTTCTTCACCAATTAAAAGCGCGGCGTCTGCTTTTTTTAACATTGCGTTCAGTTGTGGTTTCATCTCAACATAATCAGGAGTTAAATTATATTTTTCAGACATCAATATTTTTAAAAGGACAGCTTCAGAATCAGCTCGGTCATCAATTGCAATGGTATGAATATCCTTCAGACCCTTTTTAAAAAACAATTTTGTACTTTTGAATGTCCCTTTGGAAGATATTGATATATGAGGTATGATTCTCCATGATTCTTTAGTGGCAGCAAAAGTTGTTACTGGAATCACTCCCAATTCAACTTCCCCGTTTAAAAGAGCTTTACCACTATTCAACGGAGAATACTTTAAAATTTTATAACTATTTATTAATAGTTGTTTGTCAAATGCATAAGTAAAAGGAAAATTGTTAAGTTGATTAAAAACTGAAAATGTTTTTAAATTCTCACTGTTTTCGGAAAATGATTGGTTTGTTTCCCCTAATTCCATATTAATTCCTATAGTATGTTCGGATTATTCAGTTAAAAACATTGTTGCGCCTAGTTGAAATCTAAAACCGTGCACAGGTAAATTTTGATTGTTATCATTAAATTCACCAAATTGAAAATTAAAATTTGCAAAAATATTATAGTTTTCATTAAACCAATATTCAGTACCAACAATTACGGATGGAATTACTATTGATTCATTGGAGTCTTCAGTATACTTTTTTACAGCAGTAATATTGACTATATGTAATCCTGCTCCTCCAATAATAATAAATGAATTTAATGCTTTAAGTGGTGTTAAGACTTCAATAGACAAATAGTTAAAATTAAACCTGGTTTTTCCGTCGCTGGCAAGGTCTATATCACTAAAATAATTACTAACGCTATACTTTGCATTCAATTGCTGTTCTTTTGTTATTTTGATCAATTTATGCCTGATAAAAATATCATATCCTACACCAACTACAAATCTGCTGTTATATAAATCTGATGCAGTAATTCCGGGGTAGTTTAATCCTCCACCGGCGCCTATTCCAACCTGGGCAGAAGTAATTGAAAATAAGCAAACCCACAACAATAAAACCAGTAACAATTTTGACATTTGTCTTCCTCAATTATAAATCTAATCTAAAATAACAGCATAATTGCCGGGTGGTAATTTATGTTTATGTCCATTTTTATGCAACCACAAATATTAACCAAATAAATCACTTTAATAATTTCTGCACTTCATTATAATCAAGATAAAAATAGCTACGATTTTGCTTTTTTTTCATGTTTCCGCTACGTAAATTACATTGTGAATTTTTGAATTAAATTAAAGTTATTATTGTATAATTATTTTTTTATAGCTTTTGATGCAGAAAGGAAAAAACATGGAAAACAAATCGTTCAACGCTTTCGAGATGGCTCAGGCTCAATTTGATCACGTAGCAGATATTCTGGATTTGGATCAGGGAACAAGAGGTCTACTTCGTAATCCGATGCGTGAATTCCATTTTAGTATTCCGGTACATATGGATGATGGAAC
>DAOWAQ010000228.1 GCA_030634505.1 Calditrichia bacterium | reverse complement strand
TGGGGAATGGCGATTTTTTCAGCATAACATCCATATTGAGTCCCAACCATCACTTCCTGACCAATTCGACTTTTATCTACATCCTCACCTACTTGTTCAATAATACCTGAACCTTCCATTCCCAAAATATAGGGTTTCTTTGGCGCCCAACCGTATAATCCTTTGCGGGATAGGATCTCGGCATAGTTGATTCCGATATACTTCATTTGGACCAACACTTCTCCCTTATTCGGAACGGGATCCGGTATATCACTTAATTTTAATACAGAAGGTTTCCCGCTAGATTTTAATACATATGCTTTCATGAATTGAAAAGTAAAAAGAAATAAGGAAAAAGTAAAAAGATATGTTTGTGTAAATAAATTTTACTGCCGTTATTTTGTCCGGGCATTTGTAATATCAGTTGTCTTTTATTTTACAAATTGAGTATTATAAGACAGAACTATTTTATACGTTATTATTCAATGCACACCAAAATTTAATAAATAAGGCTAATATAACCTGGGTTTGACATAAGAAAGATTTCTCCTGTCATTTGCCCTGACGGTCTTCATATCAGTCGAAAAGACAACTTATAAATGTCATTTCGAATCCCAAAGGGTGAGAAACCTGCAATAAATTCTTTATAAAAACGTTGAGCATTCTTACATCGAATTCAGGTTAATATAAGAATGATAATTGAGTTCTATATTCGAGAATACTAAAAAATGATAAAAAACTAAAGATTGTGTATTATTTCACGATAATATAATTATTAAATATTTTGGTAATGGTTGATTTTGAACTAATTATCTATAAATTTGTTAAACAGGAATAAAACAGGACTCAATTAAATGAATTCCCATTGATATTTAAATTAGAAATAATACGGATTATTAATATCAAAGAAGTATTTTAATGGAACTTCAGCAAACAAAAGATTTTAATTCGGAAAACAATTTTTTTCAAGGACAGAAAAAGCGGAAAATCTTACCAATTATTTGTGATGATGATACCAATAAAGGTATTTGCCCGATAAGTAAAGAGGATTGTCCCGGAGATTGTATTTATTCTGATGTAATGGAAAATGTCAACCTGGGTATTATAATTTTTGATATTCAAAATGAATGCGTCGAATTTCAAAATAAACTTGCAGCCTCATTTTTTAAAGATACCATAGAGAAAAAAGATTTCAATAATCTTTATGCACTCCTGATACCTGAGCCGGATAATATAAAAGTTCAGCAATCATCATATAATACAAATCCACTAAAGTATAATGACAGAATATTAGGATATACTAACTATAAAATATCCAATCGTTTTATTATGACTTTAATTCTTGACATTACCGAGAAAGAAAGGCTTGAATCGATCGCAGCGGCTATAAACACAATGAATAACATTGGATATATTTTTTCCGGAATCCGGCACGAAATAGGCAATCCCTTAAATTCCATTAAAATGACGACCAGTGTATTAAAACTTAAAATTGATAGTTTTTCGAAAGAAACTGTATTATCGTATATAGATCGTATCCAGAAAGAAACAAGCCGCATCGAATATCTCCTGCTTTCATTAAAAAGTTTTAATGTTTATGAAAATCCTAAAATGGAAAAAGTGGATATTTTTCTATTCTTAAAAAAATTTATTTCCCTGGCAAGCACTGATATAAAGAAAAATAATATTACACTTAATCTTAAAAGTTATTCAAAAGATAATCATGGGATCACCGACCCAAGGGCATTGCACCAGGTTTTAATTAACCTGGTTACAAACGCTGTAGATTCATTAAAAGAAAAAGAAAAGCCTGAAATTGTATTAAGCATCAGGAGAAAAAAAGAACACCTGGTATTATCTGTTATAGATAACGGGTGCGGTATACCTCATGACAGTCAGAAAGAATTGTTTAAACCATTCTTTACAAATAAGCCGGACGGCACGGGACTTGGCCTTGTTATTGTAAAGAAACTATTAGCAAAAATGAACAGCACCATTCACATTCAAAGCTGTGAAAAAATTGGTACAACGGTGATTATAAATATACCTATAAAACATAATGAATTGGTCGCACAAGAAAAATATATCACTGATACCTGTTGAATATGAGATTCTCACTTCATCAACTTTTTTTAATGCGTGAAAGATGAGTGATTAGAATAATTGATATACAACGGATAAATAAATTGGAAGATAAAATTTTAAGTAACATCATTAAGAACAATAATTAAGAGGTAAGTATTTTGGGTGAAATTACAAAGTTTCAACAGATGAATGGTTGTTCCGCCTGCATTCACGCAGCAGAAACCGACACGCAAGGAAAAGCAGCATCTTCATATGGCGCCGGCTACTGGTGTAAACAATTAAAAAAGCCAGTGGAAACGAAGGAAGGTTCTACATGCCAGCATTGGAAATATGAGGATGCTTAACAAAAACAATGAATTCATAAAAAAAAGAATTTATAATTAATATTGGATTATAATAAAATTATTTCCAACATTCGATTTATTTTGAACAATGACCATAATCTTTAACCGGTCAACCGGGAAATTGAGTTTAAAAAAAACTGAGAATCAGGTGTAAAATGAAAACGGTATTAATAGTTGATGATGAGAAGGCTTTTCTCTCCAGTGTAATCGATGGATTAAAGGACTTTGCTGAAGATTTCAAAGTTCTTACAGCCATTAATGGAGAGGAAGCATTAGAAATCCTTGAAAATCAAAATATTAATCTTGTGCTAACTGATATCAACATGCCTAAAATGGATGGATTTCAATTGTTGACACATATGAATAATAGCTATTCTTCCATACCTGTTATCGTAATGACGGCATTCGGATCAGATGAAATTATGAAGAAAACTGAAGAGTTGGGCGCTACATTGTACCTGGAAAAACCGATGGATTTGAATGAATTAATTCCGAAGATTAATGATGGACTTGCTTTAGGTTCAAAAGGTTATATCCAGGGCATTTCTTTACCATCATTTCTTCAATTATTATCCATAGAAAAGAAATCATGTATTCTTAATGTAAAATGTAAAAATAATACCGGAAAGCTTTTTTTAAATAATGGTTCAATTATTGACGCAGAAACAAAAAAAAAAAATGGAGTGGAGGCTGCATATGAGATAATCGGTTGGGAAAACATAGATATAGTGATCGAATATTTACATAAACATCGGAAAAAAACAATCGATTCATTATTAAATCATATAATAATTGAAGCCTTGAGGTTAAAAGATGAAAAAACAGAGGCTTCAAGAACACAAAGTAAAAGCAAAATTAAGGATACAGAAAAAAATAAAAAAGGTACTAAAAATAAAGTGCGAAATAACAAAGCTGATCAAAAAACAACCAAACTGGAGGATAATATCGTGAGTGTACAAGAAAAATTAAAAGAATTTGCAGCTATTGATGGATTTGGCGGAGTAGGTCTATTCACCCCTGCCGGGGAAAACCTGGTTATGTTAAAAGCTCCCGATTTCAAAGCTGATCTTCAAGAAATTGGAGTACTGGCAAACAATGTTTTAATGAATGCCCAGAAAACTGCTTTAGAAATGGGCGTCGGCAGAGGACAATTGGTTCATGTTGAAGCAGAGTCAGCACATTTTATAGTTCGCTGTCTCAATGAAGGAACTGATCCACTAAAATCCCAGCCCGGCAAAACTCATATTCATATGGTCCTTATTTTAACCAATGATTCTAGCATCGGTATGGCTAAGCTGAAAGTTAATTCAATCGTTAAAAGCCTTGCAGATGATTTCAGAGAGTAATAGTTACATAGAGGAAAGACAGGAATAAATGTCTTTCCTCTTTTATCTTTTTGAAAAAATTGCCTTTCTCACTAATAGAATAACAAAAACGTGCGTTGTTTTCTGAAAGACAGGTAGTTAAAATTTAAACAACCTCGTTACATTAAATCCAAAATACCAGTCATTGCTGTCGATTTTATGTATTGCACCGGCCAGATACTGCGTAGGATTTAGCATAACATTATTCCCCAAATGGATTTTAAAAAAATGGCCGCCTGTTTCCAGTTCTACGCCAAATGCCATTGAGTTATACTTATTCCGCCAACCGGTAACTGTTGGGTTGAATTCCAGAAATACATTCCAACCTTCAGAAACATAATACTGAGCATACATTCCAAAAGTAAATGAATCCT